>CATMQD010000105.1 GCA_950073045.1 uncultured Flavobacteriales bacterium
TTCAACTCTCTTTTCTTTCTTTCCATTTCTCTGGATTTTTACAGTAGAAATGTGTCAACTTTTTTCAGGCACTGTCATTAGTACTGCTGTTAGGTATGGGGATAGTTCTCTATTAGAAGTTTAGAAGGTCCAAATCCGTGTCATCCATTCTTCCGTGTTCCAGCATTAGTATTTAGTACTAAGTAGCTAGTAATTAGTACTGCTGTTAGGTATGGGGATAGTTCTCTAATAGAAATTTAACGGGTCCAAATCCGTGTCATCCTTTCTTCCGTGTTCTAGCATTAGTATTTAGTACTCAGTAGCTAGTAATTAGTACTGCCGCTGGGTATAGGGATAGTTCTCTATTAGAAGTTTAGAAGGTCCGAATCCGTGGCATCCATTCTTCCGTGTTCCAGCATTAGTATTTAGTACTAAGTAGTTAGTAATTAGTACTGCCGCTAGGTATGGGAATAGTTCTCTATTAGAAATTTAAAGGGTCCAATCCGTGTCATCCATTCTTCCGTGTTCCAGAATCAGTAATTAGTACATAGTAGCTGGTAATTAGTACTGCTGCTGGGTATAGGGATAGTTCACTATTAGAAGTTTAGAAGGTCCAAATCTGTGTCTTCCTTTCTTCCGTGTTCCAGCATTAGTATTTAGTACTAAGTAGTTAGTAATTAGTACTGCTGTTAGGTATGGGGATAGTTCTCTAATAGAAAACTTGAGGGTCCAAATCTGTGTCTTCCTTTTTTCTGTGTTCATTAAAGCACAAAAGGCCCGTACTGAGTTCCGAAGCTATATTCTTATGAGAAGTCTGCCAGTATCTGCTCAGTAGCTTCTTTAGTTTTTACCTTTTTGTAGATCTTTTCAATCTTTCCGTCTTCGTCAATCACAAAAGTTTCGCGGTGAATACCATCGAATTCACGACCCATAAACTTCTTGAGTCCCCATACCCCATAAGCTTCAATTACCTCCTTTTCTGTATCCGGAATAAGGGGAAAGGGTAATTCATACTTGGTGATAAAGTTTTGATGTTTCTTAGCACTGTCCGCGCTCACTCCAATTATGGCAAAGCCACGATCTTGAAGCACCTTGTAATTATCTCGGAAGTTACAAGCCTCAGCAGTACATCCCGGAGTATTATCTTTTGGGTAGAAGTACAAGATTACCTTTTTACCTCGATAATCACTCAGTTTTAAAGCCTCACCGTTTTGGTCTACAGCATTAATATCTGGCGCGGTATCGCCCTCCTTTAAATGTGTCATATTTCGTTTTTCGTTTTAACCAGAAACCTGTCAGATTGTTGAGTCTTTTCAGCTCCTGAAACTGTCAGTTCTGACAAAGTTAAACCCTCCTTTCTGTCAGTTTGCCATTTTCTAGATTCAATTTTCTGATGGCACACATTTCGCCTATTCGAGGACAAATGTGTTATTAATATTAACTTCAAAATAGTCGACAATGGCTGATATTAACTTGAAACCTTTAGCAGATCGCGTTCTAGTGGAAGCTAGCGCTGCTGAAACCACCACTGCTTCCGGTATCATTATTCCCGATACCGCTCAGGAGAAACCTCAACAAGGAACAGTAGTGGCCGTTGGTAACGGTAAGCCGGATGAGCCCATGACCGTAAAAGTGGGTGATACCGTATTATACGGAAAGTACGGCGGTACCGAGATTAAGCATGAAGGCAAAGACTACCTAATCATGCGCGAGTCTGATATTTACGCGGTTATCGGTTAATCCAATCCAAACACAAAAAACAAGAAAGAGAAATGGCAAAAGAAATCAAATTCAACCTCGAAGCGCGCGATGGCCTGAAGAGAGGCGTTGACGCTCTTGCAAATGCGGTAAAAGTAACCTTAGGGCCTAAAGGTCGTAATGTGATCATCGAAAAGTCTTTCGGTGCTCCACACGTAACCAAGGATGGTGTTACCGTAGCTAAAGAGATCGAATTAGAAAATAAAATTGAGAACATCGGTGCTCAAATGGTGAAAGAAGTAGCCAGTAAAACTGCCGATGTTGCTGGTGATGGTACTACCACTGCTACCGTATTAGCACAGGCTATCTTTAACCAAGGACTTAAAAACGTGGCCGCTGGTGCAGCTCCGATGGACCTTAAACGTGGTATCGATAAAGCCGTGCAAACCGTAATCGCTAATCTTCGCGATCAAAGTCAGGAAGTAGGTGATAGCGATGCTAAAATCGAACAAGTAGCTTCTATTTCTGCCAACAATGACTCTGCTATTGGTAAGCTTATCGCAGAAGCTATGGGTAGAGTTAAAAAAGAAGGAGTTATTACCGTAGAAGAAGCCAAGGGCACTGAAACTTACGTTGATGTGGTAGAAGGTATGCAGTTCGACCGCGGTTACCTTTCTCCTTACTTCGTTACCGATAGCGAGAAAATGGTAGCTGATTTGGAGAGTCCACTAATCCTTATCTACGACAAGAAAATCAGCAATATGAAGGAATTACTTCCAGTACTTGAGCCTGCTGCTCAGTCTGGTCGTCCTCTATTAATTATTGCTGAAGACGTAGAAAGCGAAGCTTTAGCAACCTTAGTAGTGAACAAAATTCGCGGTAGCTTAAAAATTGCTGCTGTTAAAGCTCCAGGTTTCGGTGATCGTCGTAAAGCCATGTTAGAAGACATCGCCATCTTAACTGGTGGTACTGTAATTTCTGAAGAGCGCGGTTTCAAATTGGAGAACGCGACTATGGATATGCTTGGAACTGCGGAGAAAGTAAGCATCGACAAAGACAATACTACTATCGTTAATGGCGCTGGTGAGGCGGAGCAAATTGAAGCTCGTGTAAACCAAATCAAAGCCCAGATCGAGAGCACTACTTCTGATTACGATAAAGAAAAACTACAAGAGCGTTTAGCCAAACTAGCTGGCGGTGTAGCTGTACTTTATGTAGGTGCTGCTTCCGAGGTAGAAATGAAAGAGAAGAAAGACCGTGTGGATGACGCCTTAGCTGCAACTCGTGCGGCCATCGAAGAAGGTATCGTTCCTGGTGGTGGTGTAGCCTTAGTGCGCGCTGCTAAGGCCTTGGAGGATATGAAAGGTGAAAATGACGATGAAACCACTGGTGTGCGCATCGTTCACCGTGCCATCGAAGAGCCTTTGCGTATGATTGCCTACAATGCTGGTCAAGAAGCTTCTGTAATTATCAATAAGGTACAAGAAGGTAAAGATGATTACGGTTACAATGCTAAAACCGAGGAATTCGGAAATATGTATGAGCAAGGTATCATCGATCCTACTAAAGTAACCCGTGTTGCATTAGAGAACGCCGCTTCTGTTGCTGGTATGTTATTAACTACCGAGGCTACTATTAGCGAAATTCCGAATGATAACGACGCTGCTGCCGCGGCCGCTGCTGCTGCCCAAATGGGTGGAGGCGGAATGCCCGGTATGATGTAAGAGAACATATTTCTCTACATAATCTCTCCCGATCATCGAAATTTTTGGTGATCGGGATTTTTTATGCTTGGGCTACCGCTTTCACAATCCTATATTTGTGTGACTCGAATACATTATGAAGAAATTAATTGCCCTATTATTATTTGCTGCCTTTATGGCTCCTCAAGCTGAAGCTCAGCGTTATAAGGATGCCCGCAGTTACTATCGCGAATTTTACAGTCAAACCCGCAGAATTCAGGTTAAGAATATGCGCTATGTAGAAGCCGTAGCCAAGGGCTCGGATGAAAGACGCATCAAGAAGTTTAGGGAAATGGTGGTTGACCAACTAAAGGACTCTAAGCGCGAATTAAGCCGAGTAGGGGCTTACAAGGATGATGACGTTTTACACCGCGAATACATGGCTGGACTGGATATGTACCTCGATGCCTATGAGAATTTGTTTGGTAAAGCAGAGGAATTACTCGCCAATCGCTATAAGTCCATCGAAAACCTAGAAGCTTATTATGAGCTTGCCAATAAAGCAGAGGTGAAGGCTTTGGATGCCGGCTACAAAATTGAGAAGGCCGAGGATTATTTTGGGAAAACTTATCAGGTGGACCTTCGTCGCGATACCGTGATGCAACAAAAGATGGTGAAGTTAGATGAAATGATTGTCTCCAACCGCGAAGTAACTCTTGAGTATTTCCGGGTGGAGGCAGAGCTGCAACGACTGTTTAGCGCCATCGACTCCAATAAAACGGATAACCTTAGTGAGATCATTGGTGCTATTCGTCAAGCTTCCCGCACTGCTCGTACTCGTTTGGAAGATGTAGAGCCCCTAGAGGATTTCGAAGGCTTGAAAGAGCAAACCATGTATTTTTTAGATGAGGTAGAGGGCTCCATTGATGAAGACTTACGTCCCATGGCCGAGGTTTATGAATTTAAGTATAAAGACCAAGACGATTTAGCCGATGCACGGGAAGTGATGTTGAGCTATAAAGAATTCTTGAAAGAAATGCGAACAGAGTTCTTCGCCGTACGTGAAGAAATGATCCTCGATTACCTCGAAGAATAATTTCGGCGGATTGTGTATCTTCCTAGCTCAATCGGAGCTATGCCAGGAAGAAAATTTTCAGGTAGAATACTATTTGTTATGGCCCTGACCTTTTGGTCGGGCCTTTTTTGTACTGCCCAAAGCCCATTAGATAGCCTAAACCTCGCTTTGGAAAAAGCAGAAAGCAAGGATCAAAAACTGGAGCTTAATCTGCTTCTGGCCAAGGAGTGGATTATTAAAAATACCGACTCCGCCTGGATTTATATGGAGCAGGCCCTGGAGCTTAGTAAGGGCGCTAGCCTTGCAGAAGGAGAAATTGAAGCCCTAAACATGAAGGGCAATATTTTGCAAAGGCAGTCTAATGAAAATGAAGCCCTCCTTGTTTACGAGCAAGCTATCGCGAAAGCGGAAGCAATGGACTACAAAAAAGGCCTTGCCAAGCTCTATAATAATGTAGCCCTAATTCACACCCAAAGGGGCGAATACCCAGAAGCTTTAGAAGGCTTTACTGAGGCCACTCGCTATGAAGAAGAAACCCAAAACCGGGAGGGCATGGCCCAAGGGCTCAACAATATTGGGGTTGTTTTTTATTACCAAGGAGATTACGATAAGGCTATGGATTATTTCCTAGAATCGGTGAGGGTGCACGAGTCGATGGGGAATATGCTCAGCGCTAAGCAAGGCTATAATAATATTGGTGCTATTAATGAGGCCCTCGAACGCTACTACAAGGCATTGGGATTTTATCAGCAATCCTTGGGAATTGCGATTAGTTTGGGGGATAAAGCCGAAATCGGACATTCCTATAACAATATTGCGGGGGTATATAGCAATCTCGAAAATTGGTCCGAATCGGAGAAGTACTACTTAAAAGCGATGGAGGTGAATGCTGCCAATGATGACTATTATTCCTTGGCTCTTAATTACCTCAATTTGGCGGATATGTATCCCAAATCAGGGCAAATGGATAAATCGGAGCCGCTGTTTGCCAAGGCCCAAGCGCTGGTAGAAGAGCATTCATATAAAAACCTCGCCCTAGATCTATTTAAAAAGGCCGCTGCTTATTATGCTAAAGCAAATAATTACAAGGAGGCCTACGCCTATCAGGCTTTATACGATGCTTACAAAGATTCGGTTTACGATGAAGCCAAAGCTAAAGCTATTGCCGAAACAGAAGCGCTTTACGAAACGGAGAAGAAAGAGCGGGAGGCAGCAGAAGCAAAGGCCGCATTAGTGCAGGAGCAGCTCAAGGTTGAACGTCAAAATGCCTGGCTTATATTATTAGTAGCGGGAGTTGTTTTAATTGTTTTTGCCTCAATTTCCATTTTCCGCCAGCAAGCCGCTCGTCGCAGACAAGTAGAAACCGAAGCGGCCCTGCAAGAAGAACGCGCTAGAGCTGAAGGTCGTCGTAAACTAGAGCAAGAACGCAACCGGATATCTCGAGATTTACATGACCATATAGGATCACAGCTTACCATCATTAGCTCCCAAATTGATAACCTGGCCTTTAAGGAATTAGTAGAAGAACGCCGATTGCGCTTTGAGCAGATAAGTGATCATACCCGTGATACCATGGCGCAACTTCGAGAAACCATTTGGGCGATGAATAATGATGAAATAAACCTCGCTATGCTTGGCGCTAAGCTGCAGGACTTTATTCAGCGCTCCCAGCAAGAAGGCCGAAAGCTGCAAATTCACAATGAAGCGAGTAGCGAAATAGTACTAAGTCCGGAACAAACGATTAACCTTTTCCGCATTTGCCAGGAGGCGGTGCAAAATGCGATTAAATATGCCGAGTTTAATCATCTAGAAATTCATTTTATGGCAGAGTCAGGGTTCTTAGAGGTCATTATTAGTGATGATGGCAAGGGTATGGAAATGAGTTCTGCTCAACGTGGATATGGCCTCTCCAATATGGAAGCTCGTATGAAACAGATCAATGGTAGCTTTCAGCTCAACTCTTCTCCTGGCAAGGGAACTCAAATTCTTTTAAAGCTTCCGCTGAATACGCCAATTGCCCTATAGTTTATTTGGCTCTAAGTTGCCACTTTTGAAGAAAGTCCCCCCATCATGACCATCAACATTGCCATTGCCGAAGATAATTTCCGATTAGCGCGCACGCTAATTGAGAAGCTGGAGCTTTCTGAGAATTTAAAAGTAAAATGGCATGAACCTAATGGAAAGGCCTTTATAAATCATTTGGAGGAGGATCATAATCTCGATGTGATTCTTATGGACATCAATATGCCAGAAATGGATGGCATCCAGGCCACTGAAGTTGTGCGTAAGCGCTTTCCGCAGATCAAGGTTATTATGAGTACCGTTTTCGACCAAGAAGACTATATCCTAAAGGCGATAATGGCTGGTGCCAATGGTTATCTATTAAAGGATGAAAAACCTCTAAAACTGCATTTAGCCATTGAGGAGGTATTGGAAGGAGGGGCCCCAATGTCGGCAGCAATAGCGCATAAAGCTCTAAATTTAATTCGCTTGGGCGCAGAGGTACCCGAAAAAAAGGTAGACTATAACCTTACCAAAAGAGAAACTCAAATTTTAGAACAATTGGCGGTCGGTCGGAACTATCAAGAAATTGCCGAGAACCTATTTATAAGCCCTTCCACCGTAAGGAAGCATATAGAGAATATCTACCAAAAGTTGCAAGTACACAATAAGGTTGAAGCCGTTCAATTGGCCTTAAAGAACCGATTGGTTTAAATGGACTTGAGTTTATTTAACTAATAAGCCCCGCTCAGAATTTCTCTAAACGGGGCTCCAAAGATGATTTCATCAATTAGGCTAGAAGCGCTCTTACTTTAGCGCTAATGGTTTTGCCATCGGCTCTACCGGCTAGGTCCTGACTAGCACGACCCATTACCTTGCCCATGTCCTTAGCGCTTTCCGCTCCAGTTTCGGCAATTACTTTCTTTAAATAGTCTTCTAGCTCTTGCTCGCTAAGTGGCTGAGGTAAGAAGGTTTCAATTACTGCTAATTGGGCCCGCTCATCTGCCGCAAGGTCCTCACGATTTTGCTCCTCGTAAATAGCAAGCGAATCTTTACGCTGTTTTTGCAGCTTAGTGAGTATTTTTAGTTCTTCGTCCTCGTTTAATTCAGCGCCTGCGCCTTTCTCGGTTTGAGCGAGCATGATGGCCGACTTAATAGCACGAAGGCTCTCTAAGCGCACTTTATCTTTACTTTTCATCGCCGCTTTCATCTCTTCGGCAATTTGCTTTATTAAGCTCATATCTTCGATTTTAAGCAAAGATAGCAAGCCCCTGTGCAGAATTGAAAAAGCCGAACAGAATTAAATTCTATTCGGCCTTCAATGATTTATGGAGCTCCAAAATCTAGTCTACATTATCGTGCAAAAAGCTGTTATTGCTTTTTAGGTCTGGACCTTGTTCGCTATCGCCTAAAGTCATGCGACCTTGATTACTTTGCTCGGAGTGAGAGCCTTGCTCAATATTAATCCCGTGGCGCTTATAAGCAGGTTCACTATCGGCTTCGCTTACTCCATGTGGATTGTTTTTAAAACGATAGTTAAAGGCTTTAAGCTTAGCTCTTCTTTCTTCAGCGCGTAAGCGCATGCTTTCTTCAATACTGCTTTCCATCGGATCGAAGGAATCGGAAGAAGTGGATCGCTTTGGTTCAGCGGCCTTTGTTTTAACTTCAAACTGGAGGTCAGCATCCTCTGGAGCTTTTTTAGCAACTGGCTTTTCTTCTGCTTTTGGCTGCGCCTTAGGACTAATCCCTTGCTTTAATTTAGCTTCCAACTCTTCGTAGTCGGCCAAGCTATATACCTTGCGGGTCTCGGCTTCCTCACGTCGCATTTCTGGCTTTTTGGGCTCGGGCTTAATCTCTTCTAGCTCGTTTTCCTCTGGACTAGCTTGGGCATGCATTTGCTTTGCTTCAGCTACATCAATCTCAAAAAAGTTAAAGTCCAAGGCTCCTTCATCCTCTGCTTCAATGCTGTGCTCTTCTTCTGTTGGGGCCTGAGTTTCATCAGCGGAAGCTTGAGGATCCTGAATATTGTTTTCGGCCTCTGCTTCGATGTTTTCCTCCGGTTTCTCGGGGCTTTGCATCTCAAACATTGGGTGGTCCTCAATAATGATTTCCTCCTCTTCGGCTAATTCAAAACGTGGTTGCTCTTGCTCATCTTCTTTTATTGCCTCACGTTCTTCTTCTAAAGGCTGAGCAGTTGGGTGCAATGGTTTATCATAATCATCCTCCCCAAAGAGCGTAGTTTGCTTCTCTAGTTCAGCCTCGCGTTCTTCGCGCTCCGCTCTTTGCAGTTCTTCATCTAATCGAAGGTCGATATCATCTTCATCTAACTTAACTGGAGCATCGTAAAGGGAAGTGCTAATGGCTTGATCATCTTCTAAAGGATGCACAATTTTAGCAGGCGCTTTTCCAATTACCTGCTTTTGCTGATCAGGGTTAAACCCCGTGGCAATAATGGTGATAGAAATTTCGTCACCTAAACTTTCATCTTCACCAATACCCATAATGATATTTGCAGCACCACCTGCTTCATTCTGAATATGGTCGTTCACCTCACCAATCTCATCAATGGTTATTTCATTGCTGCCTGATACAATCAGTAGCAATACATTCTTTGCTCCACGAATGTGATTATCGTTTAATAATGGTGAATCCAGAGCAGAAGAAATCGCATCCTTAGCACGGTTTTCACCCATGGCTGTGGCGGCTCCCATTATAGCGGTACCGGAATTCGCTAATACTGTTTTTGCATCACGAAGGTCAATGTTGGTGGTATAGTGATGAGTAATTACTTCGGCAATACCTCTAGCGGCGGTAGATAAGACTTCATCCGCCTTAGCGAAACCGGCCTTAAAACCAAGATTGCCATATACCTCCCGAAGCTTATTGTTATTGATGACTACCAAGGAGTCTACCACCGAACGAAGGGAGTCAATTCCTTTTTCCGCTTGCTCTTGGCGCATTTTACCTTCAAAAACAAAAGGACTGGTAACAATACCCACGGTAAGAATTCCCATGTCGCGGGCTACCTTGGCAATTACCGGGGCTGCTCCGGTTCCGGTACCACCACCCATGCCAGCAGTAATGAAAACCATTTTGGTATTGGTCTCCAAAAGTTTGCTGATCTCCGCAATGCTCTCCTTGGCTGCCTCTTCACCAACACTAGGATTGGCTCCAGCACCTAGGCCTTCGGTGAGGCTTACTCCAAGCTGAATTCGATTGGGTACGGGACTATTTTCCAAAGCTTGGGCATCGGTATTGCAGATCACAAAATCTACTCCGTTTATGCCAGACGTGTACATGTGGTTTACCGCATTGCTACCGCCTCCGCCAACACCAACAACCTTAATTACTGAGGAGCGGTTTTTAGGAAGGTCAAAGGGCATCATGTCCTGATTCGTATTCTCCATGCTGTAGAGCTTATAAGTCTTCGTTCAAAAAGTTTCTGAATTTATTGGCCCAGTTTTCAAATACATTTGAGCGATAGGGCTTTTTTTGGTCTGCCGGATCTTCATCTTCTTCCGGACGGTTATTTTCATCGCTGTTGCTGATTTCTTCCTCCTCTTCTTGCGGAGCTTCTTCGGTCTCTGCCTCAGGAAGGGGTGCAGCATTTTCATCGGCGGCATTGGCTGCGGCTTCTACTTCGCTAGACTCTTTGCTAGGGCGACTTTCTAACCCTTTTAAGATTAGTCCTACAGCTGTAGCGTAAACCGGAGCTGCTAATTCCTCGTCGCTGCCCGAGGCGATATGCTCATTCGGGAAACCAATACGAGTATCCATTCCCGTAACAAATTCTACCAATTGCTTGATGTGCTTTAACTGCGCACCACCACCAGTTAAAACGATTCCCGCAATGAGTTTCTTTTTATTCTCATTATGACCGTAGTTTTTGATCTCTAAATAAACCTGCTCAATAATCTCTACCACCCGGGCATTAATAATTTTAGAGAGCATTTTCATCGAAATCTCCTTGGGTTCACGACCACGTAAACCGGGGATACTTACGATCTCATTTTCTTTATTTTCTCCTGGCCAGGCCGAGCCGAACTTGATTTTTAAAAGCTCCGCTTGCTTCTCTATAATAGCGCAGCCTTCCTTAATATCTTCGGTAATTACATTTCCGCCAAATGGAATAACCGCGGTATGGCGGATAATGCCATCTTTAAAAATGGCTACATCGGTAGTACCCCCACCAATGTCCACCAATACTACTCCCGCTTCTTTTTCTTCTTGCGAAAGCACAGCCTCCGCCGAAGCCAAGGGCTCTAAAGTAATGTCGTCGATCTCCAACTCACTAGAACGCACACAGCGACCAATATTTTTAATGGAGCTAATTTGACCAACTACGATATGGAAATTCGCCTCTAAGCGAGAACCATACATTCCTTTCGGTTCACGGATGTCGGGCTGACCGTCGATTTTATACTCCTGCGGTAAAACATGAATGATCTCTTCTCCAGGGAGCATCACTAAATTGTGCACATTATCAATCAGCTCTTGCAGGTCGCGATCCTCAATTACCGCATCAGGATTTTGGCGATTGATATAGTCGCTATGTTGGGTACTGCGAATAT
>CATMQD010000106.1 GCA_950073045.1 uncultured Flavobacteriales bacterium
CGATCTGATAAGTACTACTTGGATTAGGCAGGCTCATAATAGCTTGCGTCCAAGAGCTTACATCTGCATTATCACCCCAAAGGAAGGTCCATGGATCATTCGCAGAAGCACGGTAGTACACATTGGTAATGTTCTGATCACCAAACCAGTTTTCTTGTGCATACCAGAAGCTTAATTGTGGATTAATTAAGGCACTCATGTCGATGACTGGAGATACCAAGCGAGTAGTATCCGCAGCACCTGAAGGACCTTGAGAAATATAAACCGCGTTTAAGCTACCTGCATAAGCCGCAGTAATAACACCACCGGTAGATCCAGCGCCTAAGCTCCAAGCTAAAGAGGTATCCGAAACCGCTTCATTTGTCCAACAAGCAATACTTGCCGAATTGGCTTCGAAGCTCTCGAAGAATGGAGCAGCATAAGTACCACAGCTAGAGCAGTTAGTTGTGAAGGATACTAGGGTGTCTCCTGTACCAACGGTACCAGAAGCCACATGTACTCCTGCGGTGTCGCCATTAGGCTGAAATACAACTACGCCTATTTCTGATGGCCAGCTACCAGCTGGGTTCAGTGTTACATAAGTAGCTAGGTTATCGCATAAAACGATGCTATCGTTCTGTAAGCTACCGGTAGTAAAGTTTGTACCTAAAGTACCTACAGCTACTCCGTTTTGCCAGAAGGTGATTGCACCAGCATTCCAACCATCGCCGTAGGCATCTAATAAGTCTACATAGTACACGCATTGCTCACTTGCCGCACAAGCAGTAGTAGAGAAGCTAACTGGTCCAGAAGTAGTGGCTAAGCCATTAGATCCACAGCTGTCGGTTACGTAGAAGTCGTAAGCCGAGCTAGACATTAAACCAGTAATGGTTAGGGTATCATTAGTAGAATTAATAATGGTTCCACTGCCTGGCATAAAGCCAACCGGACCATATTCTACATCCCAGCTAGTACCCGTACCTGCTGTCCAAGTTACAGTGGCGCTATTATTATCGGCACTAATAACGGTAAGGTTAGAAGAAGCAAAACAAGCTGGCGCTTCAACTACACTAAAGTCATCAATACTCATATCTGAATAGAAGCTACTACCCGTTACCCCTTCAAATAAGAAACGGTAGGTTCCAGAGGCTAATCCAGAAAGTAGAATTTGCTTCTCCATCCATGGATCAGTTTGCAATGCTTGTTGCTGACCAACAATGCTATCTAAGGCAATGCGGGTTCCGCTATTATCTTCAGCCCAAACTCTAAGGTTACCCATAGACTGACCATGCATGTGGAAGTAGAAACTTAGCATTGGTGAAGTAAGGGTGCTGATATCAATAGCCGGAGAATACAGAACATTGGTATCACCTAAAGCAGCTGGAGATGAAGTTTCGAGGAACATATAAGTACCGCCAATTCCCACGGTATTATCTACGGTAGGACCGGTGCCTGAAGAGTTCTCATTAGATCCACTAGCGTCTTCTGATTCCCAACGTGGGTTACCACTAACATTGGTCGTCCAGCAGTTCTCGTAAGCAGCAAAGTTACCTAGAGAGATATTCTCAAAGTCGGTGCTGTAAGGAGCTGCAATACTTGTAGGACAAGCGGTATTGAAGTTAAAAGGACCCGTTTGTAAAGAAACATCACCTACCCCGCAGCTATCTTGAACGTAGAAGTCGTAAGAGCTAGCCGCCATTAATCCGCTAAGAGTAATGGTATCGTTGGTGGCATTAATCATTGTTCCAGTACCTGGCATAAATCCAGCCGGACCGTATTCTACAATCCAGTTGCTAGCGCCACCGGTGGTCCAGAAGATATCAGCCGAAGAGCTGGTAATGTTTGTTGCCCCTAAGTTGCTAGGCGTAAAACAAGCCGGTGCCTCATAAATACGGATATCATCAATTGCATTATCTCCGTAGAAGTCGGAAGATGAACCACCAGACTCGGCACGGAAACGCATGCGGAATAATCCATTATTATAAGTTACTGCAGCAGGGATAGTATCCTCAAACTTCTGCCAGCCATTGGTAGCTACATCGATGGTGTCGATAAGGTTCCAATTGCTTCCATCCCAGAATTCGATAATGGTTACGTTAATTGGGCTATAACCGGTACCACACATTGCGTAATAGAACTCAATATAAGGAGTGGTTAATCCAGAAACGTCGATCACCGGAAGCTCTAGGCTTACACTATCATCAGAACCAGATTGGTCCATCCAAGCGTAGTTACCGCCATTACCAGTATTGTCGGCTAATGGTGCACAGTTTACGCTATTCGCCGAGGTGCTAAATAGCCATGGGCCACCAAGTCCGGCAGACTGGGTAAAGCACAATGGAGTACTAGAACCATCGAAACTTTCATAGAAAGGAGCAACGATTGGTCCACAAGCGCTACAATCAGGGGTAAAGCTCACTAGGGTATCATCCTGTGCTAAAGCACTTGTTGGAGGATGCTGACCTTGTACATCATTTAATGGATTGGTAAGCGTAAAGCCAATCTCCGCAGAGAAAGAACCCAAAGTACTAAGGGTAACTTCCGTTGGAAGACCATCACAAAGGTCAACGCTAATTGCTGGGAAGCTCGAACCAGTAGTAAAGCCAGCGCCATAAGTACCTACCGGTACACCGGCTTGCCAGATTGTAATTTGGTTACCGTTCCAACCGTCACCATAAGTATCGGTTAACTCTAAGGTATAAGTACAAGTTGCGGAAGGCGCACATGCAGAAGTGTAGAAGCTTCCTGGGCCAGCCTGAGAACTAAAATCGCCAGGAGCACAACTATCGGTTACGTAGAAATCGTAGGCAGTTGCTGCACTTAAGCCAGTAATTGTAGTGGTGTCGTTATTTGCAATGAAGGTGCTTCCGGTTCCTGGGCTAAAGCCAGCAGGTCCGTACTCAATAATCCAGTTATTCGCTGTTCCTGCGGTCCAGGTAACATCTGCAGAATTATCGGTAGAACTGATTACCATTAGGTTAGTAGATGGTAAACAAGTTGGAGCCGGAGTTACGTTTAAGGTATAGTCCTCAAAAGAACCATAAGAACCGGTATAACAAGGATCAGATGGAGGGGTAGTGCCCAGGCCAAAGTCGGTACCACCGATACGTAAAACGTAGTTACCAGCCGCGGCAGTTGCCGGGATAGTAATACTAGCATTTAAGGTGGTAGGATTGGCCGAAGTTGAGTTACCAAGGTAAATCGCTTCACCAGCATCTAAGAAGTCTAAATCCTGATTCCAGTCAATCCAGGCCCAGGTGTCATAAGTATACCCCGTGGCATAAGTAATGTCAATATTAAAAGCTACTCCTGCCGGATGAGAAGAAGAAAGGTTGGTATAATCACCATAGTTTCCTGGCTCGGTGCCGGTAGAGTTATTTACGGTACCAAAACTTACGTTGATAATACCGCTGCCATCTACAGAGCTAGGATTTGGAGTACAGTAACCGGTATTAATAGTTACTGGTCCAGTCCAAGGACTAGTATCATTGGCACAAATAGTACGCACATAGGCATCATATAATGTATAGGCGCTTAAACCACTAAGTTGAACTGAATCATTAGTAGTAGTGGTAGTCATACCCGTCCCATTGCTAAATCCAGCAGTATCGTACTCTACTTGATAGCTTACTGCTCCAGCGGCTACTGGCCAGCTTAACCAAGCCATAGTAGTATTTACACTGTCTACATTTAAACTAGTTGGACTAGGACAAGCGGGTGCATTATCTACGGTGATATCATCAATCATAATATCATTGTAGAATGCAGAACCAGTCATGGTAGTTTGATCAATAATGAAACGTACCTTGATATTGCCGCTATAAGAGCTAAGGTCTACAATCTGCTCAACCCAGGCAGGATTATCGCCGGCATAGCTTAATTCTTGAGTCCAAGTGCTACCATCCCAAACTTCTACTAATACCGTAGCATTGTCGTTCGGGAAATCGGTATTATTACTAAATACATAGAACCTCAACTCTGGGCTAGTTAAGCCAGTAAGATCGATAAATGGCGACTCTAAAGTACCATCATTGGTAGCCGAACCACCTGATCCATCTACACCCGCGAAGGAACCGCTATTACCGGTATGCTCAGCTATACTACCGGCTCCATAAGCAGGCCAAGTGGTAGTAAATAACCAAGGATCAGAACCATACATTGTCCAACAACTTGGCATAGTAGTAAGGTCGAAGCTTTCGCTGAAAGGCGTGCTAAATGCAGAACATGCCGTAGTGAAGGTACCTCCAAAGGCATAAACACTAGTTCCGGTACCACAATCTGATTGTAAGTAGAAGTCATAAGTAGTATTAGACATCAATCCACTTAAAGTGTAAGGATTGGCGGTAATACCACTAATTACTGTTCCCGAACCTTGAGTAAAGCCAGTAGCACCGTATTCTAGGTTCCAAGTAGTTTCGGTTCCTCCGGGAGTCCAGCTTAAATCGGCAGAAGAAGCCGTAATATTAGCCGACATGGCTGCAGTTGGCGACAAACAAGAGGCCGGAGAATATTCATCGGCACCAATATCTGGAGTAGTACCAGAACGAGTATCGCCATCAATATCTTCAGTAATACCGGCAATAACTACCCCTACATCATTGGCAATAGCACCTTGTACGTGTAAGTCGGGCGCACCTACAAAAGCAGGGTCACCTTCATGCGAGTTAGTATTAAAGTTGGTCGCAAGGGCTGCCGCCTGAAGAGCAGCAAGGTCTGCATAAGAAGAAGTGCTCACATCCATGATATCGCTACCATTTCCGCTGTAAAGCACATTGTAATCCATAATAGAACCGCCAGAAGGAGCAGCGTCTAAATCTACTGGAGTTTCGTTGGCAGACATTAAAATGTTATTCCGCACATCATACTCATCCGAAGTAGAGCTAATCCACAGAGCCTGATCGGCATCTGCATAAAAGTTATTATAATAAACATTCATGGAGTCGGAACCCGACATATAAAGCGCATCACCCGAACCGGCGGCACTTACCATATTGTTTACTACAAAACCATGGCCAGCAAGAGGTTGAGAAGAGGTATTGGCATTTCCAATATAGATGCCATAAGTCCTCATATCTTGAACCCAGTTCTTACGAAGCTCAAGACTAGGCGAATAGTTGGTGTAAATACCGTAACCTGAAGAAGTGTTGCGCAAATTCTGTACGGTACAACCGGTAACCATTGGTGCACCTTGGTAATACAGATAGATACCATAATAATAGGCACTATCTACAACCGTATTTTCAAGGCGGTTATAATGGTTGTCGCTGGCTGTGCTAGAAGATCCATAAAGACGCACACCATAGTATCCACCTATGATATGGCAATCTTTAATTAATAAGCCATTGGTATTATTGCCGGTAGTGGAAACGCTGGTTTGACTACCAGAAGCTAAAACCCCAACAATTGCCGAAGAAGTAGAGCTGGTTGGCACTACAATGTCGCAATTCTCAACGGTAATAGTATCGGCTTCATTCCAAAGGTGCACCCCATAAGTTGGAGTAGTCGAGCTGGTATTTTCAATACGCATGTCTTTAAGCATAACATGCTTAGCACCATTAAACTCTACTGCCGCACCAGAAACACCAGTGCCATCGTAAGAAAGGGTAGTAGAGCTAGCTCCTGCCCCTTGAATGGTAACGGTATTAGTAGCGCTAGCACCCGAAATTGTAGGAATTACTAATTGCTCATTATAAGTTCCTGCGGCAACATTAATCGTAACCGAGCTAGAAATTCCGCAATTAGATAAACCGTTTAAAGCCTCAGAGATTGTAGCATAGTCGGGACTAGCACCACCCACAGTGTAAGTACCCGCTAAAGGAGCTAAACATCCTGAGAAAATAGTAAATGGACCAGCCCAGGTTGAAGAGCTTCCGCTACAGTTGCTACGCACATAAACGTCGTAATTAGTAGTAGCCGAAAGTCCGCTAGCGCTAGCCATATTAGAGGCAACGTTACCACTCGCTACGGCAGTAGCCGTTTGTGGAGAACCCAAAGGAACCACCACATAGTCGTAAGAAACGGCGCAAACGTCGGTCCAGTTTAAATCGATGCTGGTACCTGCTTCATTGGCCGTGCTTAAGCTAGAAGGCGCAAAACAAGCGGTGGCATCATAAACTTGAATATCATCGATGGCCATATCCGAATAAAAGTTGGTACCGGTGGTACCATTTATACGAATCATAACACTCGACATTCCCGCATAAGCACAAAGTGGAACTTCGGCTTGCAAGTAAGGGTCTGATTGTGAAGTTTGTTGTTCTCCAATTAAGCTAAAGAGAGGGCTGCTCCAAGTTGTACCGCCGTCGGTAGAAACTGAAACCTCAATGTCTCCCATGCTTTGTCCGTACATGTGGTAGTAAAACTCCAGCGTAGGATTTGTTAGAGAACTAAAGTCAAATACCGGAGAATAAAGCTCAGCTAATTTGCCGTAGCAAGAAGAGGCCTCCGTGTAAATGTAATTACCGGAGCCTGTGGTATGGTCTCCAGTAGGTCCCGTGGAAGAAGAAGATGTTCCAGAAGCATCTACAGCCCAATCCTTATCATCGGATGTGCCGTTGGTCCATCCGCCCGCTGTAAGAGTACAGGTTGAGGTACAGGATGTTCCACAAGTGCTTTGGGAATCAAAGTTCTCCACATAGGGGAAGCTGGTAACCTGGCCTAATACAGACTGCGAGAGCCCGAAAACGGCGAGGACCACCAGCCCTAATAAATGGTAGTACTTGTTTTTCATAAATAGATGGTTAATTATCAACTGTTAGCGATCAGCTGATCAGGTTCCTTGTTTAGTTCGGGTTAGTGTTCAATGATTCATTCGGAGTTTTAAGGGTTAAACAATAAATTAAACAACCTCTGTATCAGAGGTTAATGATGCTTTGAAAAATGGAAATGGTACAGAAGGGTATTGAGATTCTGCTTCCTGAATTGGAGAAAGAATCTTTAAAGAGAAAGCATAATGATTACTTAAAGCAGACTTGACAGAAAGCTTTAAATCATTAAAAATACCCGCAAATTGATACGCATATAGCGCCCGACAATTATGCCGCGGCTGCGCCAGAAAGAAATAGTTCCTCATTTCAGTTCCGTAACCTGTTTGTACTAGTCCCTTTAAAACCAGACCTTTAGCCGTCCCTAATAGCTAAAATAGACTTGGCTCCCAACGTTCCTTAAAAACGTGATTCCGAATGTACTAAAAACCAGAGGAAAGTTTAACAGAATGTTAGATTTTTTAGGACTTACGACTTTCATTCCAAGTCTCGAAGAGCTTCTTTTGCTCGGGTCGGTTTTGCTCAATTTCTCTTAAAGGCTGGCATTCTTTTAAAGAGCTATATAATTCGCCTGGTAATTCTTGATAAAGCTCGGTACCCTTGGTTTTCCAATCCAGCAAGCTATCGCTAACTTGTTTTATCACCTTAGCGGGGTTCCCTACTACTAAGCTTCGTTCGGGGATTTCAGAATCTGCTTTTATAAAGCTGAGGGCCCCTACAATGGAGCCAGCGCCTACCCTGCTGCGATCCATTACCACCGCATTCATGCCGATGAGCACATTTTTACCCAAATTGGCTCCGTGGATAATAGCCCCGTGACCGATATGGGCACCTTCTTCGAGACGGATGCTCACCCCAGGAAACATGTGTACCACACAATTCTCCTGAACATTACAGCCGTCTTCAATAATAATCTGACCCCAATCGCCACGAATCACCGCTCCCGGTCCTACATAAACCTTTTCTCCAATAATTACATTGCCAATTATTACCGCAGTTTCGTGGATATAGGCACTTTCTTTAATTACGGGCTTAAAGCCTTGAAATTCGTAAATCATGGCAGTTGGAGCTTTTGCCGCCGAAGATAATTGCTTTCATCCACAAAAAAGAGCCATTCGCTATGCACCTTAGTTTCACGCGCAAATAGCGATACCTTCTGACTTTCGCTTAAACGATATTGATGGATGGCGAAAAGGGAAACCATACCCCGTTTTTCCTTTAAAGCGAACAGTCGATCACTCGAATAATCTTGAATAATTAGTGGGTCTTTAAAATCATCATCTATACTAAAAGGATGGGAGGCATTTATTTTGGCCTGATGATCAAGAACGATAATGCTGTCTTTAAAACGATCAAAAAGTAAATACTGCTCCTCTTGTTTAAAGATGGGGATGGGCAAATCTTTAGCATAGCCTCTGCGGTAAATCTTCTGGGCCTGATCTAGATCAAAGAGCTTCTCGTGCTGCCATACTCCAAATTGATCATAATGGGTTTCCATAGAAGCAGCAATATTAAAGGCGTCCATAAAGGCATCGTGGGCTAATAAAACCGCATTGGTATCTACACTAAAGTAAAAGGGCTTGGGCTCTTTCCCCTTTCGGTAGATGAAAAACTCTACCCCTTGATTATGAAAGGGAGGGAAAGTCATGCTCTTACCTTTATTGCCAGGTCGATAAGGACTAATGGGTAGAGGCATTTGCTCGGCTTGAATATTACGTAGAATCAGGCTTTCGCCGATGACCGCCACCAAAGGTTTGATGTAGGAATTATATTGACCGATAGCTACTGCAGGGTAGAAGTAAATATGATTAGCCCGGATTAATACTTGGCTGGCGCTATCATCATTTAGTAAGAAGATATTGCCTCGCGGGTCGCGCTCTAATTTTATGTAATCTCCTTTATTATTGGACTTCCATTTTACGCGCCAATCTAAATTGGAAAGTACCAGGTAATCGTAACCAAGAACAAATAAATTGGTGTCTTGAAATTCGAAATCCTGCACCAAAAGAGTGTCGGTAAAGGGAACTCTTTTAGCACTAACGCTTACCTCATCTAGCTTTAGATCATTAGACTGGAGAACGACCTTTAGATTGGACTGTTTCATGCTCGTCCAATCGAGCTCCACTACTTTAATATAATAGCCCTCCTTAAAGATTTGTACTAAGGAGCCCCCATCATAGGGAAAGCGAATAATTCCCCGACTATCACTGGGACCGTATTCTTTATCTAAAAAGTCGATAGCGATGGCCCCAATTACGGGCTGATCATTTTCATCGACAATTTGTAAGTCTACGAACTGCCCTTCAGCCGAAAGGCTAAAGAAAATAAAGATTAAAAAGGAGGCCAGAAATCTCATCGATTATAGAGACGGCTGGCCCCAAAAAAAGTTGCTTATGCGCGTTCTAGAATTACGGCATAACCTTGTCCTACCCCAATGCACATGGTGCAAAGGGCATAGCGTTTATTTGTTTTTTGCAATTGAATGGCGGCAGTTTGTAAAAGGCGAGCCCCCGACATTCCTAAAGGATGGCCCAAGGCAATAGCGCCTCCATTGGGATTAATGCGCTCATCATTATCGGCTAAGCCCATTTTACGAGTAACCGCTAAAGATTGAGCGGCGAAAGCTTCATTAAGCTCAATAATATCCATATCATCTAGGCTTAGGCCGGCTTTCTTAAGGGCAATTTCTGAGGCATAAACCGGACCAATTCCCATAATTCTTGGCTCTACACCAGCTACTCCCATGGAAACCATACGAGCAAGTGGCTTTAGGTTCTGATCTTTAAGCCCCTGCTCTGAAGCTACTAATAAAGCAGCGGCACCATCATTAAGCCCCGAGGCATTACCTGCGGTTACCGTACCTCCTTCTTTACGGAAAGCGGGACGAAGCTTGGCTAAAATCTCCATGGTGGAAGTAGGCTTAATAAATTCATCTTGATCGAAGATGAGGTCCTCTTGCTTACGACGCGGAATATTTACCGCCACAATTTCTTCGGCTAGACGTCCATTTTCGCGAGCTGCCGTGGCCTTTTGTTGTGACCATAAGGCAAATTTATCTTGGTCTTCACGGCTAATTCCATATTGGTCCACCAAGTTCTCTGCGGTTTCTCCCATGGCATCGGTACCGTAAAGGCGGAACATTTCTTTATTTACAAAGCGCCATCCGAAGGAGCTATCGTACATTTTAGAGTCGGTACCATAAGCGCGACTAGGTTTACTCATTACATAAGGAGCGCGGGTCATGTGTTCCATACCACCGGCTACAAAAACTTCGCCATCGCCATTGCGAATAGCGCGCATTGCCTGGGCACCGGCGCTCATGCCTGAGGCACATAAACGGTTAACAGTTTCACCGGGAACGGTAAATGGCAAACCGGCTAATAGCAAGGACATGCGTGCCACGTTGCGATTATCTTCACCCGCTTGATTGGCACAGCCCATAATTACATCCGCAATTGCGGCGGGATCTAAGCTGCTATTTCGTTCCATCAAGGTTTTAATAACTAGGGCTCCCATATCATCGGCGCGAACAGCGGAAAGGCTTCCACCAAAACTGCCTATGGGCGTACGAATTCCATCAACGATATATGCTTCTTTCATGAGAGGTGTTTTTTTAGAATGTGCTCTTCAAGAGCCGCTGCGAATATCGGAATTGCCCAGGAAAAGGACCTATTGATACACGAAATCGTAACCTTCGAGAGAAAGGGTACGGTATTTTTTTCCATCGAAACGGAAGAGCTGGGAGGGTCGCTTGGCCCGTGGAGAGCTGCGAATGGTTTTTCCGGTTTCGATTAAAAGCTCGGACTTTAAAAGTTTGCGTCGGAAATTTCGTTTATCGAGCTCGCGGCCCAAAGCACACTCGTATAAGCGCTGAATTTGATTGAGGGTGAACTCTCGCGGTAAAAGGCTAAAACCGATTGGGCGGCGCTTTACCCTTCGCTTTAGGCGCTCTTTTGAATAATCTACAATGTCATTATGATCGAAAGCCAAGGGGGGAGTTTGATCGGAGTTAACCCAGCGAAATTCTGAGCTCCCCAGATTATTCTCCAGCTCCTCATTAAGCCGTAAGGTTCCGTAAAAAGCGATATTAACTACTCTGCCAATTGGGTTTCGATAAGGGTCGGCAAAAACATTTAGTCGCTCAATGGGCCAATCATCAAATCCAGTAATCCGACGCATTAATT
>CATMQD010000107.1 GCA_950073045.1 uncultured Flavobacteriales bacterium
AAACTAAAATCTGGAATGATATTGATATTCCGGATGTAATAGGGCTTCAACTCTTTGTAAAGGATGGTGTCACCTTGCCTTTGAGGAATCCCGCGAATAATCATTTTTAAATGCACCTTATGAGAACCCTTTCCTAAACTGGTGTCGGCGTCAAAATTGATGTAGCTTTCGCTGAAGTCGAAATAGCCATTATCGCGAAACAGCTTTTTCAATCTGCTCCTTTCAGCATCCAAATCTTCTAAATCGTAATATTCACCAACTTTTAGCTTACTTTCTTTCTCCTTAGATTTCCGTAATACCTCTAATGCGGGAAGGAGTTGATAAGAGAGTGAGTCTATTTTATAACGCGGTCCACGAATAACATTATATTCTACTTCCGCTTTTTTAGACTTATTCTGGTAATTAATTTCCGCATCAACCTTGGCTCTAAAATAGCCCTTGTTAAAGTAAAATTGCTGTAAAAGCTCTGCACTTTTTTTGGCCTGCTGGGGATTAAATATTACCGGTGGCTGACCAATACGAGCCCAGAAATTCTCCTTCTCACCATTGCCCCAAGAATGCACTGCTAAGCCTGGCCGAAGTGAGGAAAGGAAAAGTTTGCGGTTAGGCTGTTGACGAATAACTCCTTCGGCTAAGGCATCAGCACGACCACCATCTTTAAGGTCGATTTTACTCTTCCAAAGTAAATAGCGATCGTCCGGCACGTAACGGCTATATTTGCAAGCTGCTACAGTGCTCAATAAAATGCTCCAGAAGATCAGGCGCTTTAGCATGCAATCCTAGAATTTTGGCAAATGTAAGTCATGCCCAGTCTATCCGCTCAAAAGTTAATCCGAAAGCTTCGTCAACGCAAGTATCGTTGGCAAGAAAGGCTCTTTGTAGCCGAAGGTCCAAAATTAATAGAAGACCTGATAGCCAGTGGTCTAAGCCCTGAATCGCTATGGTCAAGCAATAATTTTCCGGGCAGCGAAGAAATTGAAGAAGATTTACTTTCTAAGTTAAGTCACCTTAGTACCGCCAACCAAGTAATTGGCATTTTTCCTTTTCCTAAAATTGATGCTTCAGTCGAAAACCGGATTTTAATTTTAGATGGAATTAACGACCCTGGTAATTTGGGAACGCTTTTAAGAACCGCTGATTGGTTTGGTTTTCAGCGCGTTATCTGCACCACTGGCACGGCCGATATCTACAATGCTAAAGCCGTGCAAAGCACCATGGGATCTCTTGGTCGATTGAGAATAGACTATGCCTCCATTCCGGAAATTCAGCAAGAACTAGTCGATTATCAGATTTTTATTGCAGAAATGCATGGTCAAGAGTTTAATAGCCTTTCGGCTGATGGTCTGCAAAAGCTGGCTTTAGTAATGGGGAGCGAGAGTCATGGCCCATCTGCCGACTGGAAGGAGAGCGGAACCTTAATTACCATTCCCCGTATAAATGAATCGGGAATTGATAGTTTAAATGTGGGTATTGCGGGCGGAATTCTTATGCAGCATTTTGCTTCTTAGCCTTCAAGCGCATGCGGGCTTTTAAGAGCAAATTGAATAGTACGCCCGAAATAACGAGTAATATTCCAATGAGTACCGGCCAATTATAGCTGTAGCCGAAGAGGAAATAATCGAAGCCTAAGGCGAAAACAATTCCCAAGTATTTAAAAGCGGTAATTTCATTGGCCTCCACCAATTGTAAGGCTTTGGTCATATTTATTTGGGCAATCTGAGTTAGCACGCCCATCATTAATAATAAGGCCCATTCCCAGCCAATCGGGCTTACCCAATTAAAGATGGAAATAACCGCCATAACTGGTGTGGCGATTAATGGGAAATAGAGCACAACCACCAAAGGATGATCGGTATTCTTCACCTTACGGATAAAGTTATAGGCTAGACCAGCAAATATGGAGGAGCTAATTCCTAAAATAAAAAGCAGAGGGCTAATTTGCGTATCAAAGCCCTTGATGATAGCAATGCCGGCAAAGCTTAACGCGAAGAAAAACCATTGCCACCATTTCACTTTTTCTTTTAAAATGAATATTCCAAAAAGTGCGGTAAAAACTGGTGATAGATACTGCAGCGTAATCGCCGATCCGAGGGGGAGTTTCTGCAGCGTGTAAAAGAATAATGAGAGGGCGGTAACCCCCGCTAAACCTCTCCCGATTAAATAGCCTTTTTGATGTCCCCAGGGCGAAAGATTTCGGCGACGAATAAAATAAAGGCTTAGCCCTAAGGATACGATAGATCGAAAAAGTACCAGCTCGGTGGCCGGCAGTCGATCTAGGTATTTTACAGTGAGGTTCATTAGGGCAAAACCTAACACCGATATGAGCATGTATCCTACAGCCTTCTGCATAATTGAAATCGGCGGCAAAGGTCGCCTAAATTATAGCTTTGGGAATCTGAATTGAATTTTTCTACCAGAATATAGAGCTTGCTTCTATTTGTTTTCAAGTAGAAAATTAAACCAACGAATACCGAATTGCTCTTTTTAATTGAAATCTTATCTTCAAGCCAGTAATAAAACCAGTAATCAAACCAACAACATGATCAAAAAAATACTCGTACTCGGAGTTTTCTCCTTAAGTGTAGTGGGCTGTGCCATGTTTAAGTCTAGTCCAAGCGAAAGTAAGACCGAGGCCTCGGTGACTTATACTAAGGACATTCAACCAATAATGGCTGCAAAATGCAGTCCTTGTCATTTTCCAGAAACCGGAAAGGTTGACCGATTGCATACCTATGCTGCGGTGCGCAAACATATAGATGATATTATTTATCGTGTTCAATTAGATCCTGACAATAAAAGGTATATGCCATTTAAGCAAAAGAAAGATGCGGTAAGTGCAGCGGAGATAAACCTTTTTCAGCAGTGGAAGGCGGAAGGATTTGCCGAGTAAAGAAATCAGATGGTTTTAGACTTCAAATCTGAATTCTAAAACCATTTTTTTCTTTTAAAATACCAAAGCATCGTACCAGCTACAATTACTATTAAGCTCCAAAAGATAAAGTAGCTGTATTTATATTGCAGTTCTGGGAAGTACTCGAAATTGGTACCATAAACCCCAGCAAAAAAGGAGAGGGGAATAAAAATGGCTGAGAAAATGGTGAGCACTCGCATGATATCATTCATCTTAGTGCTGATGGAAGTGTGATACAAATTGAGATAATCGCTCAATAAGTTTCGATAGGTATCTACTGATTCCAAGGTATGGAGCACCAAGCCTTCTAAATCTTTAAAATAGGGCATGGTTTCCTTGCGATGGATAAAGGGACTGTTGGAGCGAATTACTCCGGCCATCAACTCCTTTACGGGTTTCATTACCTTCATTACAAAATGCAATTCCCTTTTAAAAGCATTAATCTCGGCCACAATAGAATCGTCAGGATTATCCAAAACCCTTAATTCCAGATCATCTATTTTTTCGCCTAAATGCTCAACTAGGTAGATATAACTATCTACTACGGTATCTAAAAGGGCATAGGCCAGATAATCAGCATCTCGTTTGCGGATTTGACCGCGACCTTCGGCTAATCGTTCTCGAACCGGATTAAAAACATCACCTTCCTGCTCTTGAAAGCTGATGAGGAAATTATCGGCGAATAGCAAGCTTAATTGCTCTGACTGTACCTGCCCACTTTTTTCATCAAATTGCAGCATTTTTAAGGTGATGAAGAGATGGTCTTCGAACTCTTCGAATTTGGCCCGCTGACCAGTGTTCATAACATCTTCCATGGCCAGCGGGTGTAGTCCAAACTGTTGTTGAATGCGATCCATTAAATCGCTATCATGCAGCCCCACTACATTTAGCCAACGAATAGTATTTCCTTTTTCAGGGATGCTAGGTTGATCAGGGTTTAAAGTCTCCTGATCATAAACTTCAGAATTATAAAAATGAAGATTTAAAGTGGGGTTTTCAATCCTCTTCTGACCAATAAAGACCAAGGCACCTGGTGCCAGACCTTTGTTTTCAATGCGTTTTTTGAAAAAGCGAGCCATGTGGGGAAGTTATGAAATGATCCTACATTTTAATTATTCCCCTTTCCTTTGTAAAACAGCATATTCCAATTAAGATGAAAAATAGACTCAATCATTTTGCCCTTTATACCGACGATCTAGAACGAGCCAAGCGCTTTTATGCACAGGTTTTTAATTGGGGTTATAATGAATATGGACCCAGCGAATTTGTGCAAATAAAGGATAGCGATGATGAGGAAGGAGAGCTCATTGGCGCGCTTCAATCTCGGGAGTACAGCCCCATAGAAGAAGCCGTGCGCGGCATGGAAGGCACTATTGAGGTTGATGATATAGACGAAATCATCGCCAAGGTGAATAGTAGTGGAGGACGCATAGTTTTAGGAAAGGCCGCGATTCCTGAGGTAGGCTACCTCTGTAAATTTTTGGATAGCGAAGGAAACCTCCTTTGTGCCATGCAATATGATCCCAGCGCAGAATGAGTGACAATCGCATTTTAGTACCCGAATTTGAAAAGCCTTTATCCTTAAAGGATACGGAGCTTATTACACTGTTTAGGAGCCTTCGAGACTACGTCTTAGAACTTTGCCCAAGCAGCAACGAACTACTTTACCATACGCACGCGCTTACCGATCTTTTTAGCTTAAGCGATAAAATGTCGGATGGTTTCTGCATGATTCCGATTTATACCAATCACCTTAATTTAGGCTTTAATAAGGGGAGTTTATTGGAAGACCCCAATTCGCTTTTGGAAGGAACGGGGAAGTTAATCCGGCATATTCCTATTAAAAGTGAGTCTGATTTTAGGAAGCCAGAAGTCGCCGATTTAATTCAAGAGGCTTATCAATTTGCCCTGGCCGATCAGTCGAAACCTAGTAAGTTTAAAGGTGCAGTGATCTCAAAAATTAAAGGCTAGTCATGCAAAGGAGTCATTACCTAAGCCGCTTTCTAGGCATTAGCCTTTCAATTTGCTTTTTATTTGGAAATAGCGCTTGCGCGGATGGGCATGGCGATTCCAAAAGAACGGACCGGTTTAAAGAATATCGAAGTTCACTCGCTAGCATTCCTCTTCCTTGGGAATTCCATACTGGACTGGAGCAGGATTTAAAGCAAATCAGTTCCGGTTACAATCAAGAATTTTTCAAGGAATTTAAACACCAATCAGCAACTGAACCTTACGGCCTACTTGGAGAAAAGCACTCCTATTCAATTTTGGTGGATCTCATTCCAGGAGATTACAGTATGGTTCCAGTGTTTACGGTTTTTGATAGTTTGGGGCGAAAGGTAGACTCCCTTTTGCCCTATCAACATTCTGGTTTTGACCCTTTTTATCATGGAATAGAATACCTTTCTGTTAATGATCAATTCTTGATTGAAGTTCGTGACACAGTAAGAGTTAAAAAGGAGGATGTTGATGGCAATCCAATAGATAGCACCCTCAGAATTAGCACTGGTTTATCTACTTACAGCTTAAACCAGAAAGGACAATTTGAGAAGAAGGAAGTTTTCCGAAAGGACCTAGATCCAGTGTCAAGGGAAGAACAAGCTCACCGTTTAATGACCTACAATATTCGTTATGATAATCCAAATGATGGAGAAAATAGGTGGGATTTAAGAAAGGGGAGCTTGGTAACCAAGGTTGATTCTTTAAGTCCAGATATTATTGGTTTTCAAGAAGTACTTCAGCGGCAGCTGAGCTTTTTAGACTCCGCATTGGAGGGCTATAGCTATTATGGCCTCGGTAGAGAAGATGGCCAGAGCAAGGGCGAGTTTGCCCCAATATTTTATAGAAAAAGAAATTATCAGGTTTTAGACACCAAAACAATGTGGTTGTCGGAAACTCCCCATCAAGTATCGGTAGGTTGGGATGCTGCTTTGGAGCGAATAGCAACTATAATGCTTTTTAAGGATTTAAATTCGGGAGATAGCCTGCTCGTTCTTAATGCGCACTTTGATCATCGCGGAAGCGAGGCCCGCAGCCAATCTGCTTCATTGATAGTAAATCAATTAGAGGCGTTTTATCAGAAGGGAATGCCGATTGTTATAATGGGTGATTTTAATGCCGAACCAAAATCGGAGCCCATCGCAATTTTTAAAAGCGCCTATCAAGATGCGGTAAGCAAATCTACAGTTTCGGAAATGGGAACCTTTAACGCTTTTAATTCAGAGGCAGAGGCCCAAAAACGAATCGATTATATGTTTACGGCAAATCTGCAGCTGCAATCTTATCAATGCCTCGATCTCCGTCGACCGAATGGCCTGGTGGTTTCCGACCACCTCCCGATTATTATTGAAATTAAATTACCCTAAGCTCTGCAACAAAGCTTTACAGGAGCCCAGTTGAATCAAAATTTTCAGTTTATGTCCGTCGTAAACCTTCAAGATAAATTCGCAAGCTTCCACGATCATTGGCATCCGAGAATCGTAGGGGCATTAAACGGTCAGGAAGTAAAGTTAGCTAAGCTGAAAGGTGAATTTGTACGACATCAGCATGAAGCAGAGGATGAAATGTTTTTAGTGATTGAAGGGCGTTTAATTATGCGCTATGATGATCGTGAAGAAATCATCGAGGCCGGAGAATTCGTTATTGTTCCCAGAGGTGTTTACCATCAGCCCATCGCTCCAGAAGAAGTAAAAGTAATGCTCTTTGAACCAGCGGGCACTTTAAATACAGGCGATGCTGACAGTGATCGTAGTCGGCCTGATTTAGAGCGGATTTGAGAGCAAGGACACGGCGGCCTCTGCGCATCTTTCACCATCCATACCCGCACTTACAATTCCACCCGCAAAGCCGGCGCCTTCTCCAGAAGGAAAGAGATTTTCGATTTCAGGATGCTGAAAACTTTCACGATCACGAGGAATTCGAACCGGGGAGGAAGTCCGACTTTCAATACCAACAATATTGGCTTCATTTGTGTAATAACCCGGCATTTTTTTACCAAACTCCACAAAAGCAATTTGTAGCCTTTTAGCCATAAATTCGGGTAAAATGCGGTGCATGGGGTTCGATATCAATCCAGGTATATAACTACTGGGGTTTAAGCTTTCGCTGATGCGGCCCTTCACAAAATCAATTAATCGTTGAGCAGCTGCCTGTTGCGTTTCGCCACCAGCGGCCCAAACCTTTTGCTCCACCTCTTTTTGAAATTCCAATCCGGCCAAAGGACCATATTGCTCATAATCCTTAAGATCTTCCAGTTCGATGGCTACTACAATTCCGCTATTGGCAAATTCATTATCGCGCTTGCTGGGACTCATGCCATTAACCA
Source organism: uncultured Flavobacteriales bacterium (assembly GCA_950073045.1). Lineage (GTDB taxonomy): Bacteria > Bacteroidota > Bacteroidia > Flavobacteriales > Schleiferiaceae > Croceimicrobium. Next base: position 7,236 of record CATMQD010000107.1, read on the forward strand.
CAATTTCATTTTGGGCTGTGGCAGCCGGTACAATAAAACCTCCCGGGCACATGCAGAAGCTATACACCCCACGACCATCTACTTGCTGCACCAATTTATAAGCGGCAGCCGGTAAAATTTCATCATAGTCATTACCATGATACTGAATCTTATTGATCAGCTTTTGAGGATGCTCCACCCGAACGCCCATTGCAAAGGGCTTGGCTTCGAGTCGAATTTTAGATTGATGCAGTAAATAATAGATATCTCTCGCGGAATGGCCGGTAGCTAAAACGAGCGCTTGTACGGGCCAGTTTTTGCCGTCCTGACTTTGGATTGAAACTATTCGTTGACCTTCAACTTTGATACCACATAATCGAGTTTCAAAGTGAATTTCACCACCATGCTTCAGCACCGTTTCGCGCATGGCCTGCACAATTTTCGGCAGTTTGTTAGTGCCTATATGCGGATGAGCCTCAAAGAGAATATCTTCTATGGCACCATGCGCAACTAATGAATCGAGGATGCGCTGCATATTGCCGCGCTTCTTACTTCGGGTGTAAAGCTTGCCATCCGAATAGGTTCCGGCGCCACCTTCTCCAAAACAGTAATTGGAGTCACTATCCACCAGATTATCACGGTTTACCGCTTTTAGGTCGCGGCGACGACTACGAACATCTTTACCTCTTTCTAAAACCACTGGTTTATAGCCCAATTCCAAACACCGCAAAGCAGCCCACATTCCTGCTGGCCCAAAGCCAACAATATGAACCTCCGGAGCAGAGCTTACATCTTGATAATTAAAAGAGGTGATTTCCCGGGGGCTTAAAGCCTGATTTTTGGCGTAGTTAACTTTCAGGTTAACCTTTATCTTTTTGCCACGGGCATCAATATTTCGTCGCTCTAATCTATAATCCAGTCGATCGCTAGCTTTAAAATTCAAAACCTTACGGAGATGAATTTCTAAGGTTTCCGGATCATAAGCAATCTCCGGGGCCAGACTGAGATCCAATAATGGCATTTATTCGAAAGTGAAATTGATCAGCAGGGCACGGGTGTAAACACCTTCTAAGCCTGCAGCTAGGAATGTATCATCATCCACCTTTTGGTTAGTGATCCCGAAGGAGTAGATGATTTGAGGTGAAAATTTGAAAAACTCAAAATAGAGGTCGACCCCCACGCCAAGATCGTAATTGATCTCATTACTTTTTAGCTTAAAAACACGATCATCTTCCACATCCTCATCACTGGAAAGATCGAGATTGTATTTTGGCCCAGCTAAAAGGTAAAGGCGATAATTACCAATGCGGTCCGCTCTAAACTTCATATACAATGGAAATTCCAAAAAGGAAGATTCGATCTGCCTTTCCACCAATTCGCGCTCCAAGGTAAATTGATTTAATACATCGAAACGCAGAGTGCGTAGAGTAAATGCATAACCTGGGCTAAAACGTAAATCCCAATGATCGCTTAAGCGTAATTTACTGATGATCCGAATGCTATAGCCGGGAGAGGTTTCGCTGTAAACACGATAATACCCTGGGAGCTCGGTGCTTAAATTTGGAAGGGTGCGAGTACGAAGGTCGATGTAATTTAGCCCAATTGAAAAGCCAAAGTCCAAAGGTTTCCGATCGTAACGCGGGTTGTTTTTAATCTGCTTTCCTTGGGCCTGTGCTCCAACAGAGAGGCCTAAAAGAATCAGTAGTATAAAGTACTTTCTAATCACGATTGGTGAACGTTTTAGAGTCGTGCTTATTTTAATCCTTCGTAAATCGAGGCAATGCCAAAGGTAAGTGGAATTCGGGCACCGGCCTTATAACCACATTCCTTTAAAATTCCCATAAACGCCTCACCGTGAGGAAATGCCTGTACAGATTCTGGCAAATAGGTATAGGCCCGGGGATCTTTACTGATCAGCTTTCCAATGGTAGGCAGAATATTTTTGAAGTAAAAATTATAGAGTTGCTTAAAAGGGAATTTTTGAGGCTGTGAAAACTCTAGTACCAAAAGGTGCCCGCCAGGCTTAAGCACGCGATTCATCTCGCTAAGGCCCTTCTTTAGGTTTTCGAAATTCCGAACACCAAAGGCTACTGTAATTGCATCAAAGGTATGGTCTGGAAAGGGCAGGTTTTCAGAGTCGGCTTGTTCTAAGGTAATGATTTTACTCAATCCTTTATCCGCCACTTTTTTACGACCCACCTCCAACATACCATTGGAGATATCAATACCGGTAATTTTATCGGGATGGGCTTTTTCTAGGGCAATCGCTAAATCGGCTGTACCTGTAGCAACATCCAAAATCATCTTAGGCTTTTTCGCCTCCACCATTCGCACTACCTTCTTACGCCAGCCCTTATCAATACTTAGTGAAAGTACATGGTTTAGGAGGTCGTAGCGCTCTGAGATATTATCAAACATCTCCGCTACCTGTTCCTTCTTACTTCCGCTTGCTTCGTAAGGTTTTACTTCCTTGCTCATAATCAATTTCTGGGCGGCAAAGGTAAGCAGAGAAAAGCATATTCAATAAAGATGTGGGCGCTTAGCAATATGTATATAGCTAAAGCTGAATGCTGTTGATTTACAGTAACTTGTTTTTATTTGATTAGAGCTTAAAAGGAACGGTAAGTCCTAGCCATGGAATGCCAAAAGGCTCATCGTAGTAATATTCGGTAGGGATAAGGAAAGCGAGACCATAATCAACACTAACGCCGCTCCAAACTGTACGGCCGCCAAATGAAGAGATCACCAAATCTGAGATGTAATAGTTCTCTGTAATAAGGTAGAATTTACGGCTAAGCCTAGCCATTCCGCTTAAGGTGATCGTTGGATTATCCGACCAAATGCCATCAGCCATACCATAACCGATGGATAAATTTATATTTCGATTACGGTTACCAAGAGTAATGGCACCATAGGCAATGCCAAAGGAGTTATTAAAATCATCACCCCAAATTGAACCGAAAAGTCCACCCACTGCAATGTTTAACTTATCTGGAATTACTGGAAAACTAAATTTTGGAGTAAGCCAAACCGGGCTTGGGGCTCCGTAGCCAAAGATGAAAAGCGGCACGGTTCCAACTCCTAAAGTAAAGCGATCGCTTAGCCCCACTGATACCTGGTTTAAAAAGACCCAGTTGTTTTGATAATAGCCTTCGCCTTTTTTTAGGCTGTAAGCATTGGGACCAAAGAAGTAACGACTGGCTTGTAAATTATAATGGTAGTCACTCTTATTATCGTGCCTTTCGTAATTGATTTCCTTAATGGAATCGAAGCCAATGCGGTATACTTCGTTTAAATCAATATCCTTGAGAACAATGAGGTCGGCATTTTGAGAAACTAGGTAGCCATCATAACTGTCGCCAGAGGTAGTTTTTAGATCTACATAGGTTTTTAATTCGGAATCTTTAATGCTGTCTTTTGGCTCATTTACATATTGAGCATGGAGACTTCCCAAGGAGAGTAGGCAAATAAAAAAGGCTTGAAGGATTGGTTTCATTGTGCTGCTTTTCCTTTAGATGTTTTGGAAAGCAAAATGGTTGGAGCGCCTTATAAAATTGACCGGCTTTTGGCTTGCAAGTCCTGTACCTTGATGTTTTTCATACAGGCCCAATCGC
>CATMQD010000108.1 GCA_950073045.1 uncultured Flavobacteriales bacterium
CAGAAAGGAAGCCTAATGCGCTTCCTTTTTTCTTGCTGTAAACCATTTGTTTGTTATTTTTGTTACCCTAGTGTTAATACGATATAACCCTTAATTCAAGAACATGAAGAAAACAGCTATCCTATTTTTTAGCTTAAGTGCTGCTGTTGCTGTAAATGCTCAGGGTCTTCCTCAGGTAGATCCAGTATTGGAGCCAACAGAAATGAAAAAGCACATCAAACGCTCCGCGCAGACCGAGTCTAGCGTAAACGTAGTATGGAGCGAAGATTTTGCCAATGGTCTTCCAGCATCTTGGAGCCAAAATGGTACTCCAGCAACTGCACAGTGGGAATACCGCGGCCCAAACACCACTCCAGATAACAACACTGGTTCCCGTGGTGCCTACTCTGGTATTAATAACAACCCTCCTACCAATACTCCTATTCTTTCTACTACAGCGAGTAATGGTTTCATGATTTTCGATTCCGATTATCTTGACAACGGTGGTTCTACTACTGGTGGTGGTACAGGTACTGCTCCTGCTCCACACGTGGGTCGTTTAACTACTGGTGTGATTGATTTATCAGCTCACACTTCTTTAGAGTTAAAGTTTGAGATGTACGCTCGTCGTTTCTTCTCCGACTGGAAAGTAGCTTTCTCTACTGATGGAGGTACTACCTTTACGGATACCATCGAGTTTTTCGATGACGCTGTAGTTGCCGTAAACGGTGCTACTGCTGACAACGAAATTGCTTTAGCGAATGTATCTAGCATTATCGGTGGTCAGTCTCAGGCTGTAATGCAGTTTATCTTCGACGGTACCCCAGGTAACGCGAACGGTAACGGTTATTACTTCTGGATGTTAGACGACATCGAGCTACGTACTCCTCCAGCAAACCAAATGTTGTTCACAGCTTGGAATGGTGCTCCTGCCCAGGATATGATTTATAATGGTGATGGTGCCCGCTACCCTAAGTACGGTCACATGAATACCAATCAAATCGTACCAGTTGAGTTTGATGCTAACTTCTTTAACTATGGAACTAACACCCAAACCAATGCTACTCTTGAAGTAGAGGTATGGGACGTAACTTCTACTCCTAACTTAGTTACTACTTTAACTGCTCCTGGATGTCCTACTTTAGCTTCTGGTGACACTTGTGATTACACCAGCTTAACTACTCCAACTTGGACTCCTCCAGCAATGGAAGCAGATTACCTTTTAGTTTGGAAAGCAGTTTCTGATAGCATTAGCAGCTCAACCACTACTGCTACCGATACTTTTGCATTCTACGTAAGTGACAATTTCATGTCTCCAGATCGTAATGTTACCGACAACTTTGTGGGTACCAACTCTGCTAACCCAGAGATTATCGCTATGGGTGCGATGTACGACCTTAGCAACGAAGATCCAGGAAACGTTGGAAGCGGATTAGTATACCTTGATGGTTTAACCATCGGTTTAAGTGCTACTACTGACTCTACTGCTGATATTGAAATCGCATTCTACGACACCACTGGTTTCGCATTTAATGCTGGTTGGTCCACCAACCCAACTGCGGCCTTCCGTCGTTCTTTCACCTTGAATGGTTCTTTAGTGGGAACTTATGCATTCTTTGACTTTAGCGATGCTAACGGAAACCCATTAGTACTTCCAGCTCAGCCTTACTTAATGATTATTAACTTCTTCCCTAATGCAACTGACGGTGTAATCCGTATTGCTAACGATGCAAGCTTTGATCAGCCAGACATCTCTACTGTTATGCAGTTAGCGGATGGTAACTGGTACGGTGGCTTTACTTCTGATGCACACGAAGGAACGCACTTACGCTTAGATGTTGGTGATCCAGATGGTTACATAGGGGAAACTAACTTTGATGCTTTCACTATGTATCCTAACCCAACTGCTGGCGCTACTAAATTAGAGTTCGCAGAAGGTGGTACTTATAGCATTAACGTAACCGATATGACTGGTAGCCGCGTAATCTCTATGGAAGAGAGCGTGAATGCTAACGAAGCTATCGAGCTTGACATGAGTAGCTACCCAATGGGAGTTTACCTTGTAAACGTTAAAGGCGAAAACGGTTCTAAAACTGTTAAACTTACTGTGAAGTAAGCTACAGCCTAGATCTTTATAAAGATCCCGAAATCAGCTTTAGGTTGATTTCGGGATTTTTTTTGGCCCTTTCTTAAACATAATAGGCAACATTAGACAAGCGTTTACGGCTGCTTCCCGCTATCATTGTCCCCTAATCCCTATTTAAGTTTATATGAAAAAAGCAGCTATCCTTTTAGGAACCATTTTCGTGGGTTCCTTTGGCCTTTCGGCCCAAAGCAGCAAAAACCTGGCGCCTAGTGCCTACAAACCAGAGGTCTACAAGCCAGAAGTTAAAAAACAATATCAAGGCAATACTCAGCGTAACACGCTTATTGAAAGCGCGGCTGTAACCACTTTCTGGAGCGAAGATTTCGCTAGTGGCATTCCAAGTGGTTGGAGCCAAAATGGTAATATCGCTACTTCCGTGTGGGAATACCGCGGTCCTCGCACCGTGCCAAGTAATAGCACTGGTTCTCGCGGAGCCTTTGCCGCTGGTACCGGTACTATCCAAAGTTCAAGTGCTGGAAACGGCTTTGTGATTTTCGATTCAGATTACCTTGACAATGGTGGCGTTGCCGCAAATGCCGGTTCTGGTCCGTCCCCAACTCCACATATCGGTCGCTTAATGACTGACACTATCGACTTGAGCGCACAAAATGCAGTGGAACTTTCTTTTACTTCTTATGCACCTCAGTTCTTCACTAACTACTTTGTAGCTTTTAGTAAAGACGGTGGTGCTACCTGGAATGATACTATCGAATTATTTACAGAGCTAGAAGTAAATGAAGCTAGTGTTGAAGATGTACAACTAAGCTTTAACGTTTCTGGTTATATCGGTGGCGAGTCCGAAGCAATGATGCAGTTCATCTTTGCTGGTAACAAGCCTGGTAATATTAATGGTACTGGATACTACTTCTGGCAGTTAGACGATATCGAACTTCGTTCTTTACCAGAAAATGAAATCCGCTTCACCGACCTTGGTGGTGCTCCAGCAAAAGACGTAACCTTTAATGGTGATCCTGCTTACGGAAAATATGGTACTCTTAATGATGACCAAAACGTAAGCCTTTCTTTCGATGCCAATGTATACAACTACGGTTCTGCCACCCAAGGCAATGTTAAATTAGAAGTTGAGATTTTTGATGGTAATGGCAGTTTAGTTACTACCCTTACTTCTCCAGCTGGTGGCCCTATGGCTATGTTGGACTCCTTAGATTTCACCATACTTAACACTCCATCTTGGACTGCTCCAGGCCCGGATAACTATAGCCTTGTTTACAAGATTACTTCCGACAGCTTAAGCAGCAGCAACACTACTACAGTAGACACAGTTGCCTTCAACGTAAGTGAAAACACTTATGCGCTTGATTGGGGTCTAATCGACAACTATTTCGATACTCAAAGTGCTGCTGGTGACATGGTAGCTGCAGGTACTCGTTACTCTTTAGAGAACGAAGATTCTGATAGTGCAGGTTCTGGTCTAGTATTTATTGACGGTGTAGATATTTTCCTTTCTCTACGTACCGACTCTACTGCTGATTTGGAAATCGCTATCTACGATACCGCAGGCTTCCAGTTTAATGCTGGTTTCCCAGGAGGTACTACTCCTCAAACTAGTCGCACTTTCACCTTAAATGCCGACCTCTTAGGTCAATTAAGTCGTTTCTCTTTTACAGAAACTGATAGTGTTTACAATAATGGAACCTGGACTGAAGTAGAAGTACCACAAGCTATTCCTACTGGAACTTATTTCGTAGTAGTAAACTTCTTCCCGAATGCTACCAATGGTATTGTGCGTATTGCCAATAATGCTAGCTACCCACAACCAGGAGAGGCTAGTATTTTCCAAACTGGTGATGGTGATTGGTTCGGCGGTTTCTTAAACTCTAACACTTTCGAAGCTCCAATTATTCGTTTAGTAGTTGCTGATGCTCCACGTTATGACGTAAGCATCAAAGAGGCAGATCAAAACCAATTTAGTGTGTACCCTAACCCTACTAATGGTGAAGGAAGCATCTTATTTGAGCGTGGTGGTGAATACCAAGTACGCGTATTAGACATGACTGGTGCATTACACCTTAATGAAACCATGACTGTAAACGAAAATGAAAAGCGTGACTTCAACCTTAGCAACCTTAAATCTGGCGTTTACATGATGCAGATTGAAGGCGAAGGCTTGAATAAGACTATCAAGCTTAGAGTGCAATAATTCTCTGAGTAGCTTTAGAGTTCATAAGCCATCCCGGCCTCGCTGGGGTGGCTTTCTTTTTTAGTGCTCGCCTCGAATTTTCTTAAAGAGCTCGGAACTATACACAAAGTCCACAATCTCTGGACTATCGGTATTTAGGATATCATCACCGGTTCCTTGCCAAGCTTTTTTACCCTCTTTAATAAAAATGATATACGCACCGATCTCAATCACCGAGTTCATATCGTGGGTATTTATTACGGTAGTCATCCCAAACTCCTCCGTAATTTCCTGCAATAGCTTATCAATTACAATAGCCGTTTTAGGGTCAAGCCCAGAGTTGGGCTCATCACAAAATAGATATTTGGGATTCATGCTAATCGCACGAGCTATAGCCACCCGTTTTTGCATCCCACCTGAAAGCTCCGATGGAAACTTTTTTGCCACATTGGGCAGATTTACACGCTCTAAACAGAAATTAGCTCGATCTCGCTTTTCAGAAAGACTCATATCGCTAAACATATTTAAAGCGAAGGTTACATTCTCCTCAATGGTGAGCGAATCAAAAAGCGCATTGCCCTGAAATACCATTCCCATTTCGGTGCGTAAGCTCTTACGCTCCTTATTATTTAGGGAGCCCAATGCCCGACCATTATACACGATATCTCCAGAGTCGATATCGTGCAAGCCCACCAAAGATTTTAAGAATACCGTTTTACCGGATCCACTCTGACCGATAATCAAATTGGTCTGACCTTTATAAAAAGTAGCATCAATGCCTTTTAAAACCTCATGGTCTCCAAAGGACTTATGAATGTCGTTTACTTCAATCATTAAACCAGCAGTAATTGGGTTAAGATATAATTGCTCACAATAATGGCCACCGAACTACTAACCACCGCTTTAGTTGCATTAACACCCACTTCGATTGCTCCACCTTTTACATAGAAGCCGAAGTAAGCAGAGATACTCACTATTAGAAAGGCAAACACAAAGGTTTTAATTAAAGCATAAGTGATGTGGTAGGCATTAAAATCTACGGTTAAGCCGTACATAAAATCCTCTGTAGACATTACGCCGCCTACCGAAGCTAGGTATCCGCCAATCATCCCTAAAAACATGCTGAGCATAATAAGGATGGGATTAAAGAAAACCAAGGCGGTAATTTTTGGGGCAATAAGGTAGGAGGCCGGATTTACGCCCATCACCTCCAGGGCATCAATTTGCTCCGACACTCGCATACTTCCTAAAGTAGAAGCAATATTAGAACCTACCTTTCCCGCAAGGATTAAACTGATAATGGTCGGCGAAAACTCTAATATGATACTTTCCCGCGTGGCAATCGCAATATAATAATCGGGCACTAAGGGATCATCTAAGTTAAAGGCGGTTTGTATGGTAACTACCGCACCTACGAAGATGGATATAATCGATACAATCCCTAAAGAATTGAGGCCCAGAAGTTCTAAATCGCTCATAAAGGCACGATAGTACATCCGGAAATTCTCGGGTTTTTTAAAAGTACGGGCGAGTAACATCATGTACCGGCCCAAGGATAGGGTCCACTTTTGAACAAGCATATCGCGAAAATAAAAGTAATTTCGCAGCAAGCTCTATGATGAAAAAAGCCATTTTGTTAAAAGTCTTCAGTCTGGTCCTTTTTACGGCCTTTTTAATGCTGTCTTCCTGCAAAGGTTTAGAGCCTTGTAATTGTCCGGGCAAATCAATGCTGAAATGAGCGATTACTTCGCGGCTTTAGATAAATACCTCCCTCCTGGAAGTTTAGAAATGGTGCGTCCCCTTCTCGAACGCTACCCTATTCAACTGAAGATCAGTCGACCCCGCAAAACCAAATTTGGCGATTACCGCATGCCCACGGGGAAAAACCCGCATCGCATCAGTGTAAATGGCGACCTTAATCCTTATGCTTTCTTGATTACCCTTCTGCATGAATATGCCCATTTAGTGGCTTTTGATAAATTCGGCAGAAGCATAAAAGCCCATGGTGAAGAATGGCAATTTTGCTTTAAAGAAATTGGCAGCCCATTTTTAAATGGAAAGATTTTCCCTTCACCGGTAGAATCTGCTTTTAAAGCCAGCTTGGCTCGTGGCCATGCCAGCTCGGCTACCGACCACCAGCTACTAAGAGTATTAAAAGAGTACGACCCCGAAGAATCAACGCAGGCTCGTACCTTTGTCGAAGATTTAAAACCCGGTGCCCTCTTCGAGTTAAATGGTAAGGTCTTTCGCAAAGGACCAAAAAGCCGCAAACGTTATAAATGCGAGGAAATTCGCAGTAAAAGACAGTTTATGGTGCATCCTTTAGCCGAAGTAGGGATTTGGAAAGAAACAGATGAACACTAAGAATTACTATTCCTCCGATTTTCGTTTAGGCATTGTTGGCGGCGGCCAGCTTGGAAAAATGCTATTGCAAGAAACCCGACGATTAGATATTGGCACCTCCGTATTAGATCCTAGTCCGGTGGCCCCTTGCCGCATTGGAAGCAATAAATTTACCGAAGGCTCCCTCACCGATTACGATACCGTTTATGCCTTTGGCAAGGATTGCGATGTAATTACCATTGAGATTGAAAACGTAAGCGTAGAGGCCCTCAAGCAATTGGAATCGGAAGGCAAGAAGGTGTTTCCACAGCCCGACATTATCGGCCTCATCCAAAGTAAAATTCGTCAAAAGAATTTCTACAAGGAGAACCTTATTCCCACCGCCGACTTCATTTCCTTTGAAAAAAAGGAGGAACTCTTAAAAGCCATCGAAAACAAGCAAGTGCCCTTCCCATTCGTATGGAAACAAAGCACTGGTGGTTTTGATGGACGCGGGGTGGCCATGATTCGCAAGTCCGAAGATTTGAATGAACTTCCCGATGTACCCTGCTTAGCCGAAAGCCTAGTGCCTTTTGAAAAGGAACTAGCGGTAGTGGTGGCTCGCTCGGAGTCGGGAGAATGCAAGACCTTTCCTACGGTAGAAATGGATTTTCATCCAGAAGCCAATTTGGTAGAGTATGTTTTTAGTCCTGGCAAGGTAGAAGCTGCTATCAGCGAAAAGGCACAGAACTTAGCCCGCGTGGTTGCCGAGAAACTCAATATAGTTGGCATCCTAGCGGTGGAAATGTTTCTCACCAAAGAGGGTATGATCCTCATTAATGAAGTGGCACCTCGCGTACATAACAGTGGCCACCTAAGCATTGAAGGGAATATTAGCTCCCAATTTGAGCAACATCTAAGAGCGATCCTAGATTTACCTCTTGGGGCTACCGACACCATCCAACCGGCGGTTATGGTAAATTTAGTGGGCGAAGAAGGACATACCGGACCAGTTCTTTACGAAGGCATTGAGGATATTCTAAAACTCAGCGGGGTTTATGTACACCTCTATGGAAAGGCTGAAACTCGCCCCTTTCGGAAGATGGGCCACGTAACCATTATCGACCCCGATCTAGAGCAAGCCCGCGCCAAAGCCCGAGAAGTAAAAGAGAAAATTAAAGTTATTAGTCAATGAGCGCAGTAGTAAGCGTAATTATGGGTAGTCAGAGTGATTTACCTGTAATGCAAGAAGCCCTCGATGTATTGAAGGAATTAGGCGTAGAAGCCGAGGTAAATATCGTTTCGGCCCATCGTACTCCCGAAATCATGTTCGACTTTGCTAAATCTGCCCACGAGCGTGGCATAAAAGTAATTATTGCCGGCGCAGGCGGCGCTGCCCACTTACCAGGCATGGTAGCTAGTATGAGTCCACTGCCCGTAATTGGTGTGCCGGTTAAAAGTCGTAACTCTATTGATGGCTGGGATTCGGTGCTGTCTATTCTGCAAATGCCTGGTGGTGTGCCTGTTGCCACGGTGGCCCTAGATGGTGCAAAAAATGCCGGAATTTTAGCCGCTCAAATTATTGGCAGCTCAAATCCCGACATTCTTAGAAATATCATCGACTATAAGGAAGGCCTTAAAGCCAAAGTAATCGCTTCCCGCGAGAAGCTTAATAAGGGCTAAAGATTTTTAAGGAGGCTCATTAATTGCTCCTTTTTACGATTGGCCACCGGAATACGGCTGCCATCTTCTAGTATGAGGTAACCGCCATCGGTTTGCACATACTTCTTCAGGTAATTAACATTTACCAGATGCGATTTATGAATGCGGAGAAAAGAATAACCTTCTAGCATCATATCAAATTCCTTAAGGGTTTTGGAAGCAAGGAGGTTCTTCTGACCGTTTAAATAAAAGGTGGTGTAATTAGAGCTACTTTCCAAACGTACGATATCGCTTAAGCGAATTACGTGCATACCATCCGAAGTAGGAATTACAATCTTTTTAGGTGAGTCCGAAGCCTGACGAATATTTTCTACTAAAACATTGAAATTGGCCGCCTTTTTAGGTAGGCCTTTTTCACTTTCTACTTTGCGCACTGCTTTCACTAATTCCTCTGGATCTACTGGTTTTAACAGATAATCGAGGGCGCTAAATTTAATCGCCTGAATGGCAAACTCATCATGCGCGGTAATGAAAACCACCGCTGGTTGTGGCGCTGTTTCATCTTCCGTAAGTGCCTTTAAAAGGTCGAAACCACTTTCCCCCGCTAAGTCGATATCTAGGAATAGCATATCTACTTCCTGACCTTTAATAAGGTCTAAACCTTCCTGCACGCTACCACCTTGGCCGGTGATTTCCAATTCAGGACAAAAGAGATCCAATTTCCCAGCTAGGGCTTCGCGGGAATTTTGTTCATCGTCGATGAGTACTGCTTTGAGCATAGTTATAATTCTTGGGCGGGTAAGCGTATGATCACCTTAGTTCCACAGGCCTCCCCTTGTTGGTTATACTTATCAATAATCTTAAGGTCGATTAGCTCATCCACCGATTTACGAAGGAGGTCGATTCGATCCTTATTGATTTGAGTTGCCATACTACGATGGGCTTTTTTGTTTGGTAAATCCTTGGCTTTCTCACGGCCAATACCATCATCTTCAATTGTGCAGCAAAGGCTTTCTCCTTCCAGCTTAAAGCTGATTTGCAAAAAGCCTTGGCTGGTTTTGGGCTTTAATCCGTGTAAGATAGCGTTTTCCACATGTGGCTGGATTAGCATTGGGGGCAATCCAATGGTATAATCCAAATCCTCATCCAGCTCTATCTCATAGTCGAACTTGCCGCTAAACCTTAACTTCTCTAGTTCAAGGTAATTCTTAAGAATTGAAACCTCCGTTTCCACAGGGTGAATATGCTCCATAGATGATTCAAGGGTTAACCTCATCAATTTTGCGAAATTGTTAAGGTAGCGCACCGCCATCTTTGGATCCTTTTTAAAGATAAAACTCGAAATGCTATCCAAAGCATTAAAGATAAAATGGGGGTTCATTTGCAGGCGCAGGGCCTTACGTTCCATCTCCAATAAATCGTTCTCCAACTTTAATCTTTCCTTCTGCCTTTGCCAGCGATCGCGCACATAGAGGTATAATAAACCCGCCAGTAAAAGGCCGATTACCAACCAAAACCAAATGGTGCGCCAAATAGCCTGATGGATATGAAAGGTATAAGTGGCCGCACTTTGCTCCCAAAATTGCCAGGGATAACGCGCTTGAACCTCTAAAGTATAAGTACCCGGCTTAAGATCGCTAAATAAGGCCTCCCGATTAGAACCGGCATAGGTCCAGTTTTCGGTTTGCCCCTTTAAGCGATAGCGATATTGCACCAATTCGGGATAAAACAAGGTGCGCATGCCATAACGGAAGCGCAGGTAATTTTGATCGTAATCGAGATTCCCAAACAACTGAGTTCCACTAAAGGCCGCCCGGGAATGCTCCTCCATTTCTTCCAATTCCTGATCTTGTAGAAACTCTGCTTCCAAGAGATCCAATTTCCCCGCTTCACTAATTTGTAAGGCCGCAGGAAGCATGGCCCGATAATAGCCACTTTCACCACCGGCATGTAAGGCTAAATCATCTAGCTGTAAACAACCGCCACTCACCGGCAAACCCATAAAATGGAGCTGTCCCGACTCGCCCGCCTTGCGGCTCTCCACAATATCCACTAAGCTTAAAACCCCCTTATTAGTACCAATCCACAGTTTATTCTCATCCGCATCAAAAGCGCGGATTTCCGCAAACTCTAAGTCTTTAAGTCGATAATGATCGTAACGATTGCGAGCCATATCAAAAATAAAAAGCCCATTGCTTAAAGTACCAATCGCCAGTCTGCTACCAGGCAGAGGTTGCATGGCACTAATGCCTATACTATCGAGTTTGATTCCCGCTATCTCCCTGTAATTAGTCCAATTAGCATCCTTAAAATTCCAAATCCCTTTAGTATAGGAGGCAAACCACAAACCACTTTGGCTTTGGTGTTTAGAAGAGAAAATGCTGGCAAAGCCTAAATCTTCTGCTTTAAACTCTAAGGACCAAGTTCCCTGCTCTAGTTTCCAGATTCCAGAACTGGCTGCGGCCCATACCTTAGCCCCTTCTTGCACCAAGCTAAAAACAAAGCCATTAACCGGACTCATTTTCAAGCTGCGGCTTTTGGCGCTTCGGTACAATAAACCC
>CATMQD010000109.1 GCA_950073045.1 uncultured Flavobacteriales bacterium
TCGGTCTATCGCCCAGCCGGGACTTTCGGTATTAATGCGGGCGAAAGACTGTGGCTCAACATCTTTATAAAGCGCTAAAATAGCATCGTCAATTTGCTCTACCTTATCCGTACGATCCTGGTTACTAGCATCAATTCGACGTTTAATTTCGAGTGCTTTTTTTGGTTTAATATTCGGATCTCGAATAATATCCTCCAAATGCCACTGTACGGTATCAATCCAGTTTTTATGATAGAGCATCTCCTGAATGCTATCTACCGGAAATGGCATTTTCATTTCCTGATCAACATCATCCTTAATATGGTAATCTTCAATGGCCAAATTGAATAGGGCCATCATTTCTTCTGCTTTAAGCATCGCTTAGTTTTTCTACTGCTGATTTTATTCTCTGGAGGGCCTTCTCTAAGTCTTCTAAAGAAGAGGCATAAGAAAGGCGAATGGTATTAGGATTTCCAAAGGCATCGCCTGGAACTAAAGCTACCAGAGCTTCTTCCAATAAATACATGCAAAGGTCGCCAGCGTCATTAATGGGGCGCTCACCTGCTTTCTTACCAAATAACTGATCTACTTCTGGTAAAAAGAAGAAAGCGCCTTGCGGCATATTAGTTTTAAATCCGGGAATTTCAGATAGCCATTGGCTTACTTTATGACGACGTTCATTAAATGCTTCCCACATTTCGCGAGTAGATTCGCGGGGGTCGGCTTTAATGGCGGCTAAGGCTGCACGCTGACTAATTCCTGAGGTAGCCGATGTGAATTGTCCTTGCATTTTGGTGCAGGCTTCGGCTATCTCTAGTGGAGCGGCAATGTAGCCACAACGCCAGCCGGTCATGGCAAAACCTTTACTAAAGCCATTTACGGTAATCACCTGATCGTATATTTCTGAGAAAGAGGCTAGGCTTTGATGCTTGCCACTAAAATTGATCAACTCATAGATCTCATCACTAATAGCGAAAACATCGGGATGAGCTTTAAGGTAGTTTGCGATTTCCGCTAGATCTTCTCTTTCAAAAACACTTCCCGATGGATTGCAAGGAGAGCTGAAGATTAGCAATTTGGTTTTATCGCTGTGGTATTTTTCAAGATCGGCTTTGGTAACTTTAAAGTCGTTTTCTATAGCCGTTGGAATTTCAACAGGGATTCCGCCTGCCAAGCAAATTTGCTCGTAATAACTCACCCAATAGGGAGCTGGTAGGAGTACTTCATCACCTGGGTTTATAAGGCATAGTACCACGTTTGCTAGTGCCTGTTTGGCTCCAGTTGAAACTACTACCTGATTAGCTTTATAATCGAGGTCATTATCTCGTTTCAGTTTATCAGCAATAGCTTGACGCAAATCCTGGTAACCTGGAACGGGAGGATAATGCGAATATCCTTCGTCGATAGCTTGTTTGGCCGCTTCACGAATGAAGTCTGGCGTTTCGAAATCAGGCTCTCCCAGTGAGAGGCTAATAACATCTAGTCCTTGTTCGCGCATTTCGCGACTGCGGCGACTCATAGCAATGGTTGCCGACTCGGATAGATTCTGGATTCGTTGCGATAATTTGTCCATAAGCATTATAGAAGCGAGCAAAGCTACAAATTTCGCTTCTCCACCTTTGGATTTTTACGATATTTGAGGCCCCCATAAATTTCCTACTCTGCATGGAGCTATTTATTGAAATCTTAAAGTACGCCTTACCATCCATTTTCCTATTGGTGCTCACCTATATGATGCTATCCAATTTTATGGATAATGAGGAAAAGCGACGTATGTATTTTTTAAAGAAAGAAACTCAGAAAAGTGCCCTGCCCGTGCGTATGGCCGCTTATGAGCGTACGGCACTTTTTTTAGAAAGGATTCATCCCGACCGATTATTAATCCGGGTTCCGGCCAAGGATATCAAAGCTCGTCATTATCGCAATTTGCTGGTAGAAAGTATCCGCATGGAGTTCGAGCATAACCTATCGCAGCAAATTTATTTAAGCGATGAAGCTTGGAATTTAGTGGTAAACGCTAAAAGTGCTACGGTGGGCTTAATTAATAATTGGGCACAAGAAATTAGTCCCGATGCACCAGCCTTCGACCTTTCCAAGCATATCCTAAACAAGGTTATGGAGATGGAAAACTTCCCTACCAAAGGAGCTATTCGCTATCTGAAGGGAGAGATTCGGGCAAACTTCTAAACCTTTTTTAGTTTTTTAATCTTTAAATAGGTGAAGGCCAAAACTAGATTGTAATATTGTAGGAAATCAAACTAGGAGTATTATACTCCACTACAATATCAATATGAAGTATCTGTTTTGCTGCCTAAGCCTGATTCTGTCCATTTCTATTCAGGCCCAAACTGAGGTTAATTCTAGCAAGGTTTTCGAAGCCGAAGACGATGGCTTTAGCCCAAAGATTATTCACGAAGACGAAACTAAGATTTATAGCGCCAATGTGGCTCATAACCTTATTCGGGTCCTGGTTTACAACAAGTCCGACTTAACTGTTAGTCAGCAGTTTGATGTAAAGGTTAGATTAGTTAATAAAGTGAAATACGCCTTATTAGACCTAACTTGGTTTAATGGTAAAATCACCGCTTTTATTCAAGAAGATCGTACTTCGGGTGCTACACGGTTTGGTGTTAATGCCTACCCCATAGACCTCCAAAGAAAAAGACTAGGGAAACCAATTCCTCTTTATTCAAAGCCTTATGAAAAGTTTAGTGAGCGTGGTCGTATAAAGGTAGACTGTATAGATGATAAAGTGATCATTCAAAACGCTACTTATAATCAAGATAAGGATCACACGGACAAGGTGCTGGCCGTTTACGACCAAAACTTCAAGGAGCTATTTGTTTACAATTATCAGATGAAATTGGAGCTTGAGGATTTATATACCGTTCCTGCATTTGATAAAGAAGGAAATGTTTACCTACAAAATAATCGTCAATTGGTGATTATTCCCAAAGGAGATCCTAATCAAGCTAAGGAGATTCCACTTCCCATGGTGAAGGAAGAACGCTTAATTCCATTTAGTTATCAATTAGCCAGTATGCCCGATGGAAGAATAGCCCTTACGGCTTTTTATCAGCAAGAGGATGAAGATGAGGATATCTATGCGGACTTAGAGCGGATCTCCGAATTTTACGAAGACATTGCCACCGAGGGTTTACTTTATTATGTATTTGATCCGGCAACGCAAGCTTTTATGGTGCAGCGTCGTCATAAGTTTGAGCAGACTTTTGTAGATCGTTTCCTAGAAAGTAGCGATATCGGAGAGCTACCGCGTATTCCACAGGTATTCACCAATATTAAGTTGAATTTTAATGAGGCCGGTGCCTGCTATCTATTAGGCGAGCGATTGATATATCGCCCAATCTACTCTACAGACTTAATGACTTTAGGCGAGCAAATGGGGGAGACCTTTGAAATGGAGGACCTCATTATTCTTAAGCTAAAAGCTAATGGTGATATGGACTGGCAGGAGTATGTGCCCAAGATGCAACGCTATATGTGGAGTGATGGAAACTCTTTAGTTACCGCTACCAGCACCGAAAGAGAGCTATCGCAAAAACCATTAGGGGAGTATGATTACTTCTCTTTTTATGCTCGCTTTGGCGAAGATGGCTTAGACTTGATCTATAACGACTATCCTGAAAATGAGCAAGGTCGAGTTTCCTATGAAGATGTAGAAGTGTACAAAGATCCAGATGAAGGTGGTCCAGTTTTTCTTCAGTTTGATAATAATACCGGAGCAGTAAAACGCCGTGAGTATTGGGAAGAATTGGTAATCGAGAACGATCTTTACTTCAAAACTCAGAATATGTTTTACAGTGAAATGGAAAAGGTTTATTATGGCTTCCTTTCGCTGGATGATGAGTATCAGCTTATTCGTTTTAAGCCTTAGTACTCCTAACTGATTTAAATGTAAAAGAGCAAGACTAGAATTGTTTTGCTCTTTTTCTTTCAATTCCATTGTAATAGTTAAGAGCCTTTTTGGGCTAAATTTATTAAGCTGGATCAAATTTGCGTAAACATCGCTAGGGTCTTAATATTGCCAATCTATAATCTGCTTCTTCTAATTTCTAATTATTGAATAGACTTTGTCGTTTGAGGAAGGAGTGGTTATACTATAACCTTCAAAAATCGAACTGAATGAAGTACTGCTATGGTTTATTCCTCGTGCTTATAGGCTTTTCAATGGCTGCACAGGAAGACCCTTTTAAAAACTTTCAGGGAATCCGGTCGAGTGGTTCCATCCCAACAGATTTTTCAACTTCTTGGGCAGATAAATATTACGAAAATCCTGTTGATATTGAGCTTTCCGATGAGCAACTGAAAGATGTTTCTTTAGAGGAATTTTGGATTAATCAGAACCACGCTATAGATGTTCTTCTAAGTAGTGGCAAATTTAGCTTTGGTGATCCGGTTACTAATTACATCAATAAAGTTGCTGATAAGGTCTTAGCATCTCGTCCAGAACTTCGTGGTCAACTAAGATTCTACTTATATCGAGATCCATCAGCGAATGCTTTTTGTGTTGCGGATGGATTAATAGGTATTCATAATGGTCTTATTGCTAACCTAAATACGGAGGCGGAGCTTGCCTTTGTGATTGCTCACGAAGCTTCACATTATTTAGAGAATCACATTTTTGAAGATTATTTCAAACGTGAGGAGGAAAAAAATGATGTTTATGTTCTAGAAAAGGTGGAGAAGCGGTTAAAACGCTCTCGCTCTCAAGAGTTGGATGCAGATAGTATTGGATTTGCAATATTTAGGGAATCGGGCTATGACGTACGGGCAGTGCGCAAGTCTCTTGTTTCACTGTACGAAAGTTATCATCCGGTTGGCCGATGTGTTGCAACAAATAACCCGCTAGCCTACAATAATTCCTACAGTTTACCGGAGCGTCTGGTGAAAGGATTTAAAGATTCAATTCTTACTGATTACGATTATCTCTCATTGGGCCACGATCACCCAAATGTTGCTCAAAGAATTGAAAGAATTATAGAAGCACTAGGTGAGGACACAATTAATGGTGCTTTATTCTTAGTAGGGGAAGAGGAGTTTAAATTAGTTCGCAAATGGGCCCGTTTTGAGAATATTCGTCTCAATTTATTTAAGGCCAACTTTTTAGAGGCCCTATATGAAGTGAACTGTTTGGCGGAGCAAAATCCTCAAAATCGATTTTTAGAGATGTCGAGAATGCGTGCCCTTTATGGACTTTCAATATTTAAAGTACGTGAAAGGTATTTTAATGTAGTGCCACCGCCTTCTAAGATTCCGGGTCCTGTAAAGGATTTAACTTACACTCTATTCAATCTTAATCGATATGAGTTGCTCGGTGCTTCCTTGCGCTTGGCCAAAGATCTTATGGAAGTTTATCCCGAAAGTAAGGAATTGCGATCCATGCAAAAGAATCTGCATCGCATGCTTTATAGTCACAGTTTTTTACAAGATCCAGAATCCTTATTTACAGCCGAAGCTGAGGTTCCAGAACAGACTAAGCAGTTTTTTAATTCTGTGTTGCCAAGTTATTCGAAAAGTGAATCACCCTATTTAAAGGATTTCCAACAAGACCTAGCTTATCGTGATTCGGTAGAGAATTTCGTTTTAGAAATTATCGAAGAGGATCCTGAAGTATCGAAATCTGACTACGACTATTTTAAGAATAACTTCATAATGGCAGACTATTGTGACGGCCTTATCATACTAGATCCGATGGTGTTTGTGGAACTAGAGGGTTCTGATGAGAAGGATAAGTATAACTCTCTAGACTGCGAGGAAGCCTTAATGGAGGATCTTCCAGAAAGATTAGCTGATTATAGCTTTGGCGGACAAATATTACATGCAGATTTTTTTGAGGAAATGGGCACGGAAGGTTATAACCTTTTATGTGACCTTAAATTTTACCGCAGTGAAGCTCGCATTTATCAGGCCTTGGAATTTACAACTGCCCGTTGGGACGTAACCTCCGAACTCAACCTGTACTACCCATACATTACCACAATAGTAGGATTAATAAGACATGACGGCTCAGATTACTATTACTTTAATGTGATGGATATTAGAAGCGGTCGTCCCATTTCTCAGTCTATCAGCAATGAAGGCAAAGCATTGCTCCCCGTTGACTTTGTCCGATCTACAAAAAGAAACCTTAAAGAGTTAAAACAATAATGTCTTACATAAATAAAATATTGACCTTATGTCTTATAGGGCTAAGCTTCAGTCTATCTGCTCAAGTCAAGGTTAAACTGGCTGAGAAAAGTGTGAAGTTAGATGAAAAAAGTGTTTGGTCTGACCAGTTCTTTGATGTCCAAGTCATTTTCGAAAATGAGGAGTTGCTTTATATACTGCAGACTAATCACTATTTGAATGAGAAATTATTCATAGTTGATAAAAGTGATTATTCAACTCTTAAGTATGTGGAAAGACCTTTTAAGGCACTAGAATCTCATGATAAAGTAATAGGTTATGGTAATTTGAATGATTCCCTATTTTTTGCTATTCGTAGGGAGGAGTATGAAGGTCATCAACAGATTGTATTGAAATACATGGGTGAAGATTGGTGGGAAGGTGATCATGAAGAAATTATTATGGATAATCATGCTATGGCAGATGAAGACATCAATTTGGCTTTGAATATCCATAGTAGTGGTGACTTTCTTTTTGCAAGTGAACTCTATACCGATGAAAGAGGATTAAATAAAGAAACCTTGTATATTTTTGATAAGCATCGCAATAAAGTCTTGGAGAAGCATTTTGAACCAAGTGAGCGCTTCGAAATGAATATTCATTCCTCAGAAGGTAATTTTGGTCTAGGCCAACAGTATTTCATGAATTATGCTCAGGTTGACAAAAAGGGCAATCTTTATTATGCCTATGCCGCGTTGAATTATTTAATTATCCAACGAGTAGATCATGGATTTGATCGTTACGTATATCACCTTCCAGAAAATTCATTAGGCACAGGTTTTTCCATGCGGAATACGTCTTTCCATTTATCAGATAGTCAGTTTTTTGCTAATGCCGAAATCATACATACGAGGGAAGTTGCAGTAGAGAATGACTTTCAGGAGAGTAAGGTTGAAAGGGAATTAGTGGGCTTTTACAGTATGGTTATATCCACTGAGGATTTTGATATTAGCTCCGAAGCCCTTCACTTTTATGATGACCAAGAAACAATTAGTAGAGGATATATCTTGCAGGAAAGGGACACCCTTCCAACCAGAAGCGCTGAAATTAATAGAAAGCTAAAGAGTAAGGATTTATATGTCCGCCATACAGCAAAAGAAACGATTCAACTTGCGGATGGTTCTTATTTAAGGATTTCTGAAAAAACTAGTGCTAGCTATGGAGACTGGACTACAAACGGGATTCTCATCAATAAATTTTCTAAAGATGGGAAGCATCTGTGGACCCGAGTAATTGAAAAAGCAGGTTCCATTTCATTCCAAAGCACATCTTATCGTAACCTTATTGAAAATTACCGAAGTGCGAATAGCTTTCAATTTTATCAAGAGGATAGCTTGATCTACTTCATGTATAATGAGCCTCCAGCAATTGAAGTCGAAGAGGATGATTCCGAGTCTGATGTTACCGATTACAATATGCGAACAGCTGTTGATATGCACTACTGTAAATTCCATATAAGTACATTAAATACAAATACAGGAGAGGTGCAAACAATCGACTATCCAGTGTATTTTAAAGATGAGTTGGTTTTTCTGCCTTTTGGGAAGGGTGACTCCCGAAGCAATGGGAATCACTTTTTAATAGGTACTCCAGATAATTCGATAATGGAGGTTACAAGCTTTGAGTTAATTAGAAATTAGAGCTGACTATACACAAAATTTAAAAGCCGTCTCGATCTAAGATCAAGACGGCTTTTTAGTTCTTTGGGTTCCTCTCAATTTGCTAAACTCATCAATGGCCAATATTAGGCTTAAATGGGGAAGCGATAACCTAAGCTTATTCCCAAACGCCAATCCAAGTTTGAAACATCATAGGATTCCTCATTTTGTGGTCGGGGATTAAAGTCATTAGTGAAAGATATTTCCTTAACAAGAGTATAGCCAATACCAGCTTTCAAATCCAGGGTGAAACCAGGCCCAGCTTCCCAAAGTACTCCGATGCTGGCACCGCCAGAATAAAGATCGGCTTGCATGTCGAACTCACTCATAAACTGGGTGTAATCACTCAGGTAAAAAGGAACATGACCCATTAGGGCATTATCTTCAGAGCTAATTGAACGATACTTGAGGTAGGGGGCAAAGTAAAAGCCATCATTACCATCTCTACTAGGATTAGTATAGTATCGATACTCTAAGGCTAGCAAAAGGCCACTTAATTTAATATTCTCGTTTTCTACAGTGTAGTTATTTGAAGTATAATAATCAGGTGAATCATAAAAGCTTTCCTCAATAGTAAAAGTACCGCCAGTTAGGATAATGCTGGACTCGCCATTGAAACAGTATTCAAGGTCAAACCTAAGGTCGTCTGAAAGTAGACCTAGGAAGTTCATACTTAGACCGATTTTTTTGTTCGAAGTTCTCCTTCTCCGCTTTTCATCACCATCATCACCTTCATAGTTGGCGAAAGTTGGAACACTAAAGAGTAGCGAAAGGACTAATAAGGTTTTAAGTTTCATTTTCAACTGATTTTTCGCGAATATATAGAATCATTAAAAAAATAGGCACATCTGGTGTAAATCACTTTAGACCTTAGCTTTACCCTTACTTATGGCAAATTTCGGTTTAAAGGGTGCTAGGAGAGATTAGAGGCTAGAATTATATCTATTCAAAAATCTTCTCTACCAGTTTATGGGCGGCAAGCCCCGCTTCTAATTCGCCCTTCTGTACTGCCACTCTAATCTCATTATAGGCGTCTTGGTAATTCTGTTGAGAACGCACTTTCTCTAATACCATTTCGCCAATACTTTCTTCAAACCAATCCAAAGCTTGTCTTTGCCTTTCGGCAGAAAAATGGCCTTTGAGCTTTTGCTGATTCTCGAATTCCTTAATTACCGACCAAGCTTCGGCAATCCCCGTTTTTTGCAGGGCAGAGCAGGATTGCACTTTCGGAATCCATTCGTTAGGGTTAGGAGGAAAAAGATGTAGGGCTCTTTTATATTCGCCCATGGCCATTTTTACCCTAGCATCTTTCGGGTCATCCGCTTTATTAATGAGCAGCAGGTCGGCCATTTCCATTATGCCTCGCTTAATTCCTTGCAGCTCATCTCCGGCACCAGCCAGCATTAAAAGCATAAAGAAATCAACCATATTGCGAACCGCGGTTTCACTCTGACCAACGCCAACTGTTTCAACCAGGATCACATCGTAGCCCGCGGCCTCACAAATTAAAATGCTTTCTCTGGTTCTGCGAGCTACGCCACCCAAAGACCCTCCAGAAGGGGAGGGGCGTATAAAGGCACGGGCATCTTGCGAAAGCTCATGCATCCTGGTTTTATCGCCTAAAATGCTACCCTTGCTCCGACCACTACTGGGGTCTACCGCTAAAACGGCTAATTTTTTTCCCGCTTCAAGCAGATGCTTTCCAAAGGCTTCAATAAAAGTAGATTTACCAACCCCAGGAACCCCAGTAATCCCAATTCGGATCGATTTTCCGGTATGCGGCATTAAGCGTTGTAAAAGCTCTTCCGCTAAAGCCCTGTGGGCCGGAAGTTTGCTCTCACATAAAGTTAGGGCCCGGCTAATACTCCCTCGATCCCTCGCAAGTATTCCTTTTTCAAGTTCTTCGGTTGATGGGAGTCGGAAAGTTTTAGCCCGACCTTTAAAATTGGGGTTTATTGAATCCATTTATTTGAAAAGGTCCATGCCTGGCATCATGCCCTTGGCCATATTCTTCATTTCAGAATCGTGCAAACCTTCGGCTTTATCTAAGGCCTTGTTGAGGGCCAATAGCATTTTATCTTCCAATTCCTCGGCATTTGCTAAGAGCTGTGGATCAATTTTAAGGTCTTTTACCTTGCGATTTCCATTTACCACAATCTCAATGCCTTGGTAGCTTTCTTTAATTTCTACCTGCTCCAGTTTAGCCTTCATTTCTTGGGCTTGGGCCTGAGCCTCCTGAAGCTTGCCCATCATATCTTTAAAGTTTCCAAACATTAGTCGGCACTTTCAGTTTCGTATTGTCCTAACATGATTTCTAAAATCCGGGCCGCGGCATCGGCAATTACCGTTCCCGGTCCAAATACCCCCACTACACCGGCATTAAAGAGGTAGTCATAATCATTTGGCGGAATAACTCCACCGGCAATTACTAAAATGTCCTCTCTACCTAGTTTTTTCAATTCGGCAATAACTTGAGGCACCAAGGTTTTATGTCCGGCCGCTAAAGAAGATACACCTAAAAGGTGCACATCATTTTCTACCGCCTGGCGAGCTGCCTCCTCTGGAGTTTGGAATAGGGGACCTATATCCACATCAAAACCTAAATCGGCAAATGAAGTAGCCACCACTTTAGCCCCTCTATCGTGACCATCTTGTCCCATTTTAGCAATCATAATTCGAGGTCGGCGACCTTCGGCCTTTTCGAATTTATCGGCTAATTCTTGAGCTTTATGGAATTTATCGTCTTTCTTCATTTCATTACTATAAACTCCGCTAATGCTGCGAATGGTCGCTTGATAGCGGCCATAGGCATTTTCTAAAGCCATGCTTATTTCGCCAAGGCTAGCGCGATTGCGGGCAGCATC
>CATMQD010000110.1 GCA_950073045.1 uncultured Flavobacteriales bacterium
ATTTTACATCGCGAAAACCCTGAGCTAATTGTGGATGGTGAGCTACAAGCCAATATCGCCCTCGATCGAGAGCTATTGAAAGAAACCTTCCCATTTAGCAGCCTAGTAGATAAAAAAGTAAATGGTTTTGTGTTCCCGAATTTAGCCTCTGGAAACATCGCCTACAAGATGTTACAAAGCTTTGAGGCTGCTGAAGCCTTAGGACCAGTTCTTTTAGGAGTAAATAAGCCTGCCCATATATTACAAATGGGTGCTTCGGTACGGGAAATCGTAAATATGATTACCTTAGCAAGTGTGGATGCACAAACGCGAAAACCGAATCTAAACCTCTTATAATGAACATTTTACTTCCTACCGACTTTTCAGAGAATGCAGAATTAGCCACCGAAATCGCATTTGATCTCGCGGCGAAAGGCAAAGGCACCGTAACCGTGTTTCACGCTTACGATTTACCCTACTCTGATCGCTCAATGAGCACCTCTCTTTTAGATGTAATGAAAGAGAATGCCGAGAACAACATGGCTGAACTAGAGAAAAAGCTCAAGGAAAAATACCCCTTGAACTTTAAAACTTTAGTGCGCTTGGGTAACCCGATTCGATTAATTACCGAAACCTCCAATTTGGATGAAATCGATTTAATTGTGATGGGCACCAAAGGAGCTAGTGGTTTGGAAGAAATTTTAATTGGTTCCAATGCAGCCAGCGTAATTCAAAACTGCAACAAACCAGTTTTGATTATCCCACCCGAAACTAAATTGGCCAACATCAACAAAATTGTATTTGCCTGCGATTTAGATCCAAAGGTGAAAGAGCAGCCTTTACAGCGCTTAGCACGATTTGCCAAATTAACTGGCGCTAGCATCGATCTGGTACATGTGCAAAATGATAAAACTTCAGCTCCCAAAGATGGCAGCCGCCAGTTTTACAGCACTAACCTTGGTGATGTGCCACATGAGTTCACCATTCTTCGTGAAGAAAATGTGGAGCACGCTATTACCGCTGAAGCCGAAAAAGAAAATGCCGACATCGTAGCTGCAATTTCCAAACGCTACAATTTTATTGAAGGACTTTTCCATCGTAGCATGACCAGTAAATTGGCCTATCACACACGCCTACCTTTATTGGTTTTGCATGAACCAAAATAGGTCTCAAGCCTTAATTAAATAGGCTAAAGTTTTTACATGAATATTGATGCGTTGGAGACTTGGCTTAAGCCGAAGTCTGATCCCTTATTAATTGCCGGTCCCTGCAGTGTAGAGAGCGAAGAGCAGATGATGAAAACTGCCGCCTCCCTAGCTAGAAACGGAAATGTAACGGCCTTTAGAGGAGGAGTTTGGAAACCTCGAACCAAACCCGGCTCCTTTGAAGGGATTGGCAGTCCGGCCCTAAAGTGGTTAAAACAAGCGGGTACCGAATTTAATATTCCGGTTACTACCGAAGTGGCCAATGCCCGACATGTAGAAGAAGCTCTAGACGCAGGCATCGATATTTTATGGATTGGGGCACGAACTACCGTAAATCCCTTTTATGTTCAAGATATTGCGGATGCCTTAAAAGGAGTGGATGTTCCGGTGATGGTTAAAAACCCCATCCACCCAGAGGTAAAACTTTGGATGGGTGCCTTGGAGCGTATCAATAATGCTGGCATCAGCAAATTAATAGGCATACACCGTGGTTTTTATGCCTATCAAAGTCAACCCTTTCGCAATGAACCCAAGTGGGAAGTATTCTTCGAAATGCGACGCTTGCTTCCAGAACTACCCATAATTTGCGACCCTAGTCATATCGCTGGCAGAAGCGAACTTATCGGAGAAATTTGCCAGTCGGCTTTAGACCTGGGAATGGATGGCTTTATGGTAGAATCTCATATCGAACCTCACAAAGCACTAAGTGATCCGCTCCAGCAATTAAGACCATATGATTTAGACCTTGTTTATAAGGCTCTGGAAAGACGCGATGAAGCGATTGATGACGAACGATTTATCCATAAGCTAGAAGAATTACGCGAGCAAATCGATTCTATAGACGGACAAATATTAAAGCTAATCGCTGAGCGCCAAAGATTATCAGAAGCGATCGGACCCGTTAAATACGAAAACCAAGCAACCATTTTCCAAATGAAACGTTGGTTTAAGGTTTTAGAGAGCCGAAAAAAGGAAGGTGCCGATTTACATTTAGATGAAGACTTGGTGCATGAGCTTTTTCAATTGCTTCACAAATACTCTATTGATACTCAGATAAAAAACCATCATTAATGAGAACTACACTATTAATTCTTCTTTCTTTATTTTTTAATGGTCAGCTTATTACTGCCCAAACCATAGATGGCGATAAATCTAAAGTTGATTTCGAGATTTCCAATCTGGCTTTTAATACTGTAGAAGGTAGCTTTAGCGGATTAAGCGGCAAAGTTTATCTAAATGAGCATGCCCGTAATAAGTCCATTTTTAAAGTTTGCCTTGATCCGGCAACGATTAAAACCGGCATCGAAAAAAGAGACGAACACTTAAGATCCGAAGATTTCTTCTGGGTATCCGAGTATCCTGAAATTTGCTTTACCGGTAATAGCTTCGCCTACCTTGGAGAAGGCCGTTGGCAGATAAAAGGAAATCTTAAAATTCGCGATGTAAAAAAGGAAATTACGGTTATCCTTAAACAGGATGAAAAGCAAATTAGCTGCGACTTTCAGATAAATCGCCTAGACTATAAGGTGGGTGAAGATACTTCGACCTTTACGGCCGGTGATGAAGTAAAGCTAATGGTGCAAATCGTACTCCAATAAACGTTTAATAAGCGCTTATTTCCCTCGGGCTAGTAATGCTTTGTAATTTGGCCCCATGACCGATGTTCCAGCCACAATATGGAGAGCTAGTCGCGAAATTGCTTCCTCCGAAATAGAGCTTTTTAAAAAGGAATTAGATTTAGAAGACAAGATTCTAAAACTACTCCTCCTTCGAGGTATTTCTAAGTTCGAAGAAGCGCGTTCCTTCTTTAAGCCAAGCTTAGACCAATTGCACGATCCTTTTAAAATGAAGGATATGCAAAAAGCCGTGGATCGAATAAATGCTGCCCGACAACAAAATGAGCCCTATTTAATTTATGGCGATTACGATGTAGATGGCACTACCGCGGTAAGTCTAATGGCTAGCTTCTTGGAAAATCACTATCCCAATTTTGAAACCTATATTCCCGATCGCTACCGCGAAGGATACGGCGTTTCTATAGCGGGAATAGATTATGCTAAAAGTAAAGGCATCAGTCTGATTATCGCCCTAGACTGTGGAATTAAAGCCGTAGAAAAAGTGGCTTATGCTAAGAGCTTGGGTATTGATTTTATTATTTGCGATCACCATACTCCTGGACTTCAAATTCCCGATGCAGTAGCCGTTTTAGACCCCAAGCAAGAGGATTGCCATTATCCTTATAAAGGTTTAAGTGGCTGCGGTGTAGGGTTTAAACTCTGCCAAGCTTTGGCCACAACTTGGAATATCCCTCAAGGTGAAACCTGGAAATTACTCGATTTACTAGCCTTAAGCATTGGGGCAGATATTGTTCCGATGACCGGTGAAAATAGAGTACTAGCACATTTTGGTTTAGAGAAAATAAACTCGGATCCTTCTCCCGGATTAGAAGCCCTTTTAAAAACCGCGGGCACCGATAAACCAAAGCTGGATATTGGTGATCTTGTTTTCATACTGGCTCCGCGTATTAATGCTGCAGGGAGACTGGATCACGGGCAAAGAGCGGTGGACTTGCTAAGAGGTAAAGACCTCAGCCTTTTACCCGAAATAGCCGCCGAAATTGAAGTTCGAAACCGAGATCGAAAGGACCTTGATCGAAAAATATTTATTGAAGCTAAAAAACAGGTAGATGAAAATGCTGCCGATTTTAAGTTCAGCACGGTAGTTTATCAAGAAGATTGGCATAAAGGAGTGATTGGAATTGTGGCCTCTCGCTTAATAGAACATTACTACCGTCCCACGGTGGTACTTACCCGTTCGGGAGATAAAATAGCCGGCTCGGCCCGATCGGTTGTTGGCTTTAATCTTTATGATGCCCTAGAAGCTTGCGAGGATCATTTGCTGCAATTTGGTGGACATCCGGCTGCGGCTGGCATGACATTGATGCCTGAACAACTCGAAGGTTTTAAATCTGCCTTTGAGCGAGCAGTAGCCGAAAGAATAAGCGAAGAGCAAAAACAACCGATTTACTATTACGACCTCGAGGTGACTGCCGAGGAATTGGACCCTAAACTCTATCGTCTTATTCAACGACTTGCTCCCTTTGGTCCCGAAAACCTCGCCCCACTGCTGCTTTGCCGAAACCTGATAGATGCCGGCTCCCGTTGTGTTGGAGAAGATAAAAAGCACCTTAAGCTCAATCTGGTAGATGAAGCAAGTGGCTTGTGCCTGGAAGGAATTGCTTTTAATTTAGGCAGCCAATTAGCAGTCCTGCAATCGGGATGCCCGGTAAGTGTGCTTTTTCATTTGGAGCTAAATGTTTTTAGAGGGCAAGCCAGTCTACAAATTAGAGTGCTAGACCTTAAAAAGGACGAAGAATTAATTTGAGAACTATGAGCAAACAAACTGTATTTATTACTGGAGCCACCAGTGGAATCGGAAAAGCATCAGCCGAAAGGCTAGCCCAAGAAGGCTACCGATTAATTATATGTGGCCGAAGGGCAGAGCGTTTGGAGGACCTAAAATCGGAGCTCTCGAAAATAACGGAAGTACATAGCCTAAGCTTTGATGTGCGCGACCGCCAAGCGGTAGAAATGGCTATTGCCAGCTTACCTAACCAATTTAAACAGATCGACATTCTGATTAACAATGCTGGAAATGCCCATGGCTTAGATCCTATTCAAGCGGGCAATTATGAAGACTGGGATGCGATGCTCGATATTAATGTGAAGGGTTTGCTCTATGTAAGCAAGGAGATTATCCCACAATTTATTGAACGGAAGCAAGGGCATATCATCAATATTGGCTCTACTGCGGGTAAGGAGGTATATCCTAATGGTAATGTGTATTGCGCTTCTAAGCATGCGGTAGATGCCATAAACCAAGGGATGCGCATCGATTTAAATCAGCATAATATTCGAGTGGGAGCGATCCACCCTGGTTTAGTAGAAACGGAGTTTAGCGAAGTGCGTTTTAAAGGTGATATTGAAAAAGCAGCTAAAGTTTATCAAGGCTATCGACCCTTAAAGCCAGAAGATATTGCCGATATCATCGCCTTTGTAATCAGCCGACCATATCACATAAACATCGCTGATTTAATGGTGATGAGCACCGATCAAGCGAGTAGTACAATTGTAAATAAACAACCGTCTTAAGAATGCAGACTGGCTAAACGCACTTTTGGATCTTCGGGTTCCTCAAGCGGAAGTTCCAATGCATCGATTCGATCCTTAAGGGGATTCATAAAGGAGCGATAAGACTCAATATAATCTTCGGTTATTGGCTCTGCTTCTGGTAAATCCTGACGTAGAGGATCCACCTGACTACCATTTACCCAAAAGCGATAGCACACGTGGGGACCAGTGGCAAGGCCGGTGCTTCCTACATAACCAATAATATCTCCTTGTCGCACGCGGCTACCTTTTTTAATACCCTTTGCAAACTTGCTCATGTGCAAGTATTGAGTGGTATAGGTGCTATTGTGACGAACCTTTACATAATTCCCATTTCCACGGGTGTAGGCTGCAGCAATCACCTCACCATCAGCGGTAGACATAATTGGTGTGCCATGAGGAGCAGCGTAGTCGGTACCTAAATGCGGCTTTACCCGCTTTAATACAGGGTGAAAACGACGGGGATTAAAACGAGAAGAAATGCGGAAGAAATCCAATGGCGCTTTAAGGAATGCCTTTCTTAAGCTGCGACCTTCCTCATCGAAATAATCGCGGTAGGTAGTATCATTATCGTACCAGAAGGAGTAAAAAGAACGACCATTATGATGGAAATCGGCGGCTAAGATGCGGCCCATTCCAACGGAAATTGTATCCTGTATAAATTTCTCTTCGTAAATAAGTTTAAAATAATCTCCCGGTTGAATGCGGAAGAAATCGATCGTCCAAGCATAAACCTTGGAAAGCTCAACCGCCAAGGCTGGGCTACCACCTTGTTCTAATAGGCCTTCATAAAGGGATGAGTTTATTACTCCGCTAATGGATTTCTCCTTGATCCTAACTTCTTCCTCCCCGAGGTATACATTTCCCGTGTCGCGCAAATCGAACACCACATAATCGATTGCTGAAGGTTTATAAACCATGTAGCGCGCCACCTTCACACTATCACTGTTTTCGGCAAAAATGGTGTAGTCCTTTCCTATACGCAGGTTTCGAACGTCGAAAACATCTTTAAACTCGGTCGCTATTCGATGAATCATCGCGTAATCAATTCCGAAGTTTAAAAGAATATTGCTGAAGCTCTCGCCATTATCTATCACATTATCAATCAGCTCAAAAGAATCTACGGGCAGGCCATATTTCATTTGAACCTCTTTCACTACTGGAAGTGAGACAGGACCTTGCTTTTCAGAGTTTTGTGGCTCTTCGGGTACAAATCGATCGAAGACACCAAGATTATTGAGTATAACCAAAGGGATACTGAGAACCAGTACACTAAGGATCAACTTTACTTTTCGCTGCATATAGGGTGTAATAGGAGGTGGTGGTTGCAGGGGCGCAAATATACGAACCTACCGGGGTCTAACGATTGTTAAACCCTATTATTGCCGAGAAGACATATTTTTTCGAACTTCTTCTAAAACCTCATTAACCCAAGACTTTCCCCATTCCTCTTGCTCCTGCTCGGTCCACAATCCGGGATAGAAAATACGTTTTTGGAAACGAGGTGGTAGATATTTCTGCCAATTGGTTCCTCCAGTAGCTCTAACATCTGCCGGACGGCGTGCTAAATAAACCACAGAAGTTTTATAATGCTGTAGCGGCCAGTACACATTTACGTTTAAATCCAACAAACGCATCTGATCGATTAAATCCTGATTCTGACGCTCTTCTTCCGAAAGGAGCTGGTACTTCTGCCACAAATTGGTGTGATAGAAACTACGTGCATGACGGATAATCATTCCCGTATATTTCTTTTCAAATTGCTTTAGAGTCAAGGTTTTCGTTCCAGATTCCGCAATGGTAGCACCTTTTTTCCAATAGATATACTCATACATCTGCTCCACACTAGGGTCTTCATCCTTTAGGGAGTCGCGATGGTCTTTATCTACCAAATTAATCATGTCGGTAGCACAAAGTTCTACTAAACGGTATTGCACCGATTGGAAGCCCGATGCGGGAATAAGAGACATCCGGAATTTCAAAAACTGATGGCGATCCATTCCCTGCTCCATAATTCCGAAGGAACGGGTTAAAGCTTCGAAATAGCGATTTACCCTAGTTAAATGGCGCGTAAGATCCTCGGCGCTCGGGCTTTCATTCTCCGCTAATTGACGAAACTCATGCAGACTTAGTTTAAAATAGAGCTCCGTAATCTGATGATACATGATGAAGATTTCCTCATCAGGAATATCAGTTACGGGAGTTTGTAAACTAAGAAGGGTATCCAAATGGATATAATCCCAATAGGTATTGTAATCTTGATATAATAGTCCATCCAAAAAATCCAGAAGCTCTTGTCCACTAGTCTGATACTTTTCGGCAAGTTGATTCAGGCGTTCCTGGATTTCGGGGGTAACTTTAACGTCGTGAGACATGGTTGAGAGATTTAGCTGGGTAAAGCTAAGACAATTGGCTTATTTAAACTGAAGTTTATGGCGTAGTCCTTCAAACTTGGTGAGCTCCACCCGGATAGATCCTATAAAAAGGGAAGATTCGATTAAAACTGGAACTTTATTGGCATCATCACTTACGTAGATGGTCATTCCTTCTTCCTCATCGAAAACTCGACCCTCTTGCAATTTAGGTTTTAGGGCTAGGCAACGAATCTTACCCCATTCGGTTTTCACATCCTTACGGCCTAAAATCACCATTTTAAATGGAAACTGCTCATGATCTAAAAACATGGTGAAGCTAATTTCGTCGCCCTTTTTCAATTTAGTGGCATCCCAAGAGCGTGCATAATAGAAAGCGCTAATCATGTCTTGAGCATATGCCTCATAATTAAAAGTTCCCTTTTGCGGAGCCTTTAAATCGCGGACGGTTTGCTTGTATTGATTAAAGATCAAATGACGATTTATCTTATAGCCACCTTCATTTACATCGCGAATAAACTCCCAAGGTACAAGGGCTTCTGTGTCGATAAAGCTCTCATAACGATCGCGGGTTTTAAAAAACCATTCGGTCATGCCTAAAGTCCGACCGGTACCCACTACATGGTAGCTAGGTCTTCCAGAACGATTTACGATTTCCTTTACTTCTAACTTGGCTTTTCCCGCTTCTATTAATCCGTAACGGATGCGATATTCTAAAACTTCGCCGGGCTTAAAGGCGCTTTGTGCGAGGTTGCGTAATTGCTCAACCTGTGCTGGGGGATTAGTTTCTTCGGCCGCTTTAGACGGGGAAGAGTTCACGAGAGGAACGAATCCTAAGAGGGCAATAAATAAGTTCTTCATGGTTGATGTTTCCGTTATAAAAGCAAACGTAATGCCAAGGAAATATTTCATCTCCCGAAAGGGTAAATTAAATGAAAGAATTTTTCTGGAATGACCTTCCAATTCCGCCTAAAGCTTAAAAGCCAATCAATTCCGAAAGGAATCCTCGGATAGCACCGTAAACATCATCCACCGCACTATCGTAACCTGGAATAAGATCAATATGGTAATACTGCTTTATCTCCAAGAGAGCTAAAGCGAAAACAATAAACCAGATGATAAGCCCAGCCGACTTAAACAAATAGGAAAAAGCGTCCTGAATAAGGAAACGCTTTTTATCCTTTTCCTTCCGCCGGGGAAGTATGCTTGGTGGCTCGGGCTTCATGCCCCGTAAAGGTACATTAAGAATTTAGCTCTTTAAAAAAAGCGGTACCTCTATAGGCTTTAAACCACAATGTTTACAATTCTTCCCGGCACTACAATTACCTTACGAGGTGCTTTACCATCTAGGTATTGTTGGGTTTTTGCTTCGGCCATCACTACCTTCTCCACCTCATCCTTAGGCATATCTGCCGGAAGGCTTAAAGTAAAACGCACCTTTCCATTAAAGGAAATAGGGTATTTCACGCTACTCTCTACCAAGAATTTCTCTTCATGCTGGGGATAAGGCACTTCATTTATAGAGCCTACATTCCCTAAACGATCCCAAAGCTCTTCAGCGATATGCGGGGCAAAGGGTGAGATTAATACTGGTAATACCTCTAAAACTGACTGCTTATTACACTTCTGATCGTGAAGCTCATTTACGGCAATCATAAAGGCACTAACCGAAGTATTAAAGCTGAAGTTGTTGATGTCCTCGTTTAACTTCTTAATTAAAGTATGTAAGGTTTTCAATTCCTTTTCATTCGGAGCAGCCTCGCTAATACTCCAGCTACCCCCTTGATGGTATAAACGCCAAAGTTTTTTAAGGAAGTTATGTACTCCGCTAATTCCGGCGGTATTCCAAGGTTTGCTCTGCTCTAATGGACCTAAGAACATCTCGTATAAGCGAAGGGTGTCTGCACCGTATTGCGCAATAATGTCATCCGGATTAACCACATTAAATTTCGACTTAGACATTTTCTCCACCTCTCGGCTAACTTTAAAAGTATCCTCGAAAATGAATTCGGCATCTTTTAAATCATCGCGCCAATTGCGGAAAGCCTCTACATCCATTTCATCGGAAGTGTTAACGAAGCTCACGTCCACATGTACCTTGCTGGTTTTATAATCCTTTGCCTTATCGGCAGATACAAATTGATTGCTGCCATCAACACGATGTGCAAAGGCCGAATAGCCCAAGATCATCCCTTGATTGATCAATTTCTTAAAGGGTTCTTCGCTATTTAAATAGCCTTTATCCACTAAAAATTTATGCCAGAAACGGGTGTATAGTAAGTGGCCCGTAGCATGCTCGGATCCCCCAATATAGAGGTCCACATTTTGCCAATAGTCTAATTTCTCTTTATCGGCGAAAGCCTCAGAATTATGGGCATCCATATAACGTAAATCGTACCAGCTACTGCCGGCCCAACCTGGCATGGTAGTAGTTTCTAATGGATAGCCTTCCCCCTCGGGCACAATTCCTTTTTCAGGATGATAGTTCCACATCGAAGCGCGCGCCAATGGCGGTTCACCATCTTCGGTGGGTAAAAATTTATCTACGGCGGGCAATTCTAAAGGCAAGTGCTCCTCTTTCACCCGGCGCGGTAAACCATCTACATAGTAAATAGGAATAGGCTCACCCCAGTAACGCTGGCGACCAAATACTGCATCGCGCAAGCGGAAATTCACTTGAGCTTCACCGATTTCCTTTTCTTCAATTGCCGCAATCGCTTTCCCAATGGCCTCCTTTACATCTAGGCCATTTAAAAAATCGCTATTCACCAATTTACCTTCCTTGGCATCAAAGCTGGCTTCGCTAACATCGCCACCGCTTACCACTTCTTTAATATCTAAACCAAAGTGCTTGGCAAAAGCCCAGTCTCG
>CATMQD010000111.1 GCA_950073045.1 uncultured Flavobacteriales bacterium
ATACCACTATTCCTACTAAGAAGTCGGAAACCTTCTCTACTGCGAGTGATAATCAACCAGCGGTAGATATCCACGTGTTGCAAGGCGAGCGTCCGATGGCGCAAGACAATAAAACGATTGGTCGTTTCCAGTTAACCGACATCCCTCCTGCCCCACGCGGAGTTCCTCAAATTGAGGTAAGCTTTGATATTGATGCCAATGGTATCTTAAATGTATCGGCTAAGGACAAGGCCACTGGTAAAGAGCAAAGTATTCGAATTGAGGCTTCTTCTGGCTTAAGCAAAGAAGAAATCGATAAAATGAAGCAAGAAGCAGAAGCTAACGCTGAAGCTGATAAGCAAGCTAAGGAGAAAGTAGAAAAACTGAATCAAGCAGACGGTATGGTATTCCAAACCGAGAAGCAATTGAAAGAATTCGGCGACAAACTTTCGGATGATAAAAAAGCACCAATCGAATCAGCTCTAGGAGAGTTGAAAACTGCTCACGGATCGCAAGATCTCGCCGCTATTGATGCCGCAATGGAGAAAATCAATGAGGCCTGGAAAAACGCTTCGGAGGAAATGTACAAAGCCCAGCAAGAAGCGGGTGGTGCCGAAGGCGCTGATCCAAATGCAGGTGGAGCACAAGATTCTAAAGGTGGTGGCGATGACGTTACCGACGTAGAATATGAAGAAGTGGACGACAATAAATAATTGTCCAAAATAATTTCAAGCCCTGACGATCATTGTCAGGGCTTTTTTGTTTTAAACCTAAACAACAAATCGAAATGGCAAATATTACCCTCGGCGGAAACGCCGTAAACACTCAAGGTGAACTACCAAAAGTGGGCAGCATGGCTCCTGACTTTACCTTAACAGATACCAGCTTAAGCGATCGCAGCTTGGCAGAGTTTAGAGGTCAAAAAGTGGTACTAAACATTTTCCCAAGTATCGATACTGGTGTATGTGCCGCTTCTGCACGCAAGTTTAATGAGGAAGCAGCCGGAAAAGACGGTGTAGTTGTACTAAATATCTCCCGCGATTTACCCTTTGCTCACAAGCGCTTTTGCGCCGCAGAAGGAATTGAGGATGCGATAGGCTTAAGCGAATTACGCGACCGCGATTTTAGCGATAAATACCAAGTGGTGATGACCGATGGTGGCATGCGCGACTTCTTCTCGAGAGCAGTTTTAATTGTTGATGAAGAAGGAAAAATAATTTACAGTGAGCAAGTACCTGAGATTGGACAAGCTCCTGACTATGATGCCGCAATGGCTCAGCTTTAAAAGCTAAAACACCAAAAATGAAAAAGCCCTGAAGGATTAATTTCCAACAGGGCTTTTTTAATGATATTGGTTTAGATCCTTAGAGCTTAGCCATGATGCTACGTAAGTAATCTTCTTTGTTGCTAGCACTACCTTCTACTAATTTACCATCCTTAAAAACGGCTAAAAAAGGAAGGTTATCTACAGCTGCAGCTTTGCGGGCTTCAGGATTTTCTTCAGCATTGATATCCAAAAATACCATATCGGCATTTTCTTCTTCATTACTTACTCGCTTATACTTTGGAGCGAATAATTTACAGTTACCACACCAATCGGCGTAATACTTAACCACCACCTTAGGGTTATTCGCTAAAACTTCTTTGAATTCGGTATCGTTTACAACTTGTACAGCCATCTTTTTCTTTTTTTTGTTGACACAAAGATATGTTAGTCTTAAACTATTGGAAAATTATTTCAATAGTTATTACTTATCTATCATTTAAAATGCTCGCGGTATAGGAAGCGAACTATACCATCGGCCAAACCTTTTTTAGGAACAATCATATTCTCACTTCCCGACCATTTCATGCTATTAATGTAAATTTTCAAGGCATGCGGTAAAACGTCTGTTCGGTCCGGGTTCAAATCAAATTGAATCATTCGCGAGTCATCGTCGTATTCCAAAATGTTTTCCCTCAATTTCTTGAGGCCCTTAAGGCTCATCATCTCACCCTTTTGCTTTTGAGCCAGTTTAAAAGTTCGGTTGATATTACCACCAGATCCCACCATGAGCACTTCTTCAAAGCCCTCGGTTTTCTCCTGAATCCATTCCTTCATTTCCTCCCAGCGCTTCTTCTTCACTAGATCCTTTAACAAACGAATGGTACCAATTTTAAAGGAACGACTATTTTTAATTTCGCCTTTATGAAAGAGCGTAAGTTCAGTGCTACCACCCCCAACATCAATGTAGAGAAAAGTCTCATGCGCTTCAGCAACGTCACCAATCATGTCTGAGCTAAATATCATTCGCGCCTCTTCTTTGCCGCTAATGAGCTCAATATTAACTCCCGTCTCCCGGTAGATTCGTTCCACTACTTGAATGCCGTTTTTTGATTCGCGCAAGGCCGAAGTAGCACAGGCCCGATATTTCTCTACACCGTGCACCTCCATAATCTTGCGATAAGCGGCCATACCCGTTACCAAACGCTCTATATTCTTATCACTAATTTTTCCATCACCAAAGGCATCTGGACCTAAACGAATGGGTAATCGTGTGAGGGATGATTTTTTAAATAAAACTCGATCATCCGCTTCAATAACATTGGATACCAGTAAGCGTACCGAGTTAGACCCGATATCGATACCCGCTAATTTGTGAATTTTCACTTGCCTAGCTTTAATTGCTTCTTCACGTAATCGTGCATGGCATATTGGGATCGGATCTTTGGACCACGAATTTGTCGATACTCATTATTAAGCTCGGCATTATGCCAGCGCGATTTCACATTATCCTTCCAGATAATTTCGAAATGGTCTCGCAATTGGCGCTTCACTTTTTCATCATAAACCGGAGTAGTAACTTCTACCCGGTAATCAAGGTTCCGTGGCATCCAATCGGCTGAGCCCAGGAAAAATTTAGGATCACCTCCATTTTCAAAGATGATCAATCTGGAATGCTCTAAATAGCGGTCCAAGATAGAAATTGCTTCGATATTCTCACTAAGTCCTTTCTGTCCTGGCACCAAAGAGCAAATGCCTCGTATCACCATTTGAATGGAAACCCCATAAGTGCTAGCCTCATAAAGCTTATCAATCAATTTCACATCAGAGAGAGAATTCAGTTTAATTTTTATTCCTGAAGGAATACCCTTTTTAGCATTTTCAATCTCCTTGTCGATGAGCTTAATGAAATTTTTCCGTGTATCGTGGGGTGACACTAGAAGATGGCGATACTTTTTAATCTTATAGTTATTACGCAGGAAATCAAATACTCTGGCTACATCTTTAGTGATCCGCTTATCTGCGGTAAGCAGGTGATAATCGGTATAAAGTTTAGAAGTACTTTCATTAAAGTTACCGGTACCAACCGAAGCATACAGCTTTTCCTTACCCTCCTCTTCTTTGGTAATCAAAATTACCTTGCTATGCACTTTTAAACCTTGTACACC
This sequence comes from uncultured Flavobacteriales bacterium, assembly GCA_950073045.1. Classification (GTDB taxonomy): domain Bacteria; phylum Bacteroidota; class Bacteroidia; order Flavobacteriales; family Schleiferiaceae; genus Croceimicrobium. The sequence continues at coordinate 3,412 of CATMQD010000111.1, forward strand.
AAAAATCACATTCACCCCTTCGGTTTGCAGTACTTCGGTCCACTGAATATTATTAGCCTCATCGAATCGTGCTTTAAGCTCAATAACCGCTGTTACTTCCTTTCCATTTTTAGCCGCATTCACCAAGGCTGAGATCACCCTCGAATCGGAGGCCATTCGATACAAGGTAATATCGATTGAACGCACTTTTGGATCCAGAGCTGCTTCTCTAAGGGTACGAATTACATAACTAAAGGTGTGATAGGGTAAAAAGAGTAAAACATCTTTTTTATCTAAAACCTCCAATATGCTTCGATCCATGTCTAAGTCTGGATGTGCCATTTGTGGCAGCTTATCAAACTCTAGTTTATCGTTCCCGAGATTAGGGAATTTAATGAGATCCTTCTTATTGTGGTAACGGCCCCCGGCGATTAGACTATCATAACTATCCAGTTCCATCTCTCCAATGAGATAATGGAGGGTTTCTTCATTTATATTCTTATCGTATACAAAACGTACTGGATCTCCAGAGCGACGGTTCTTTACCGACTTGGTCATTTTTTCCAAAAAGCCTTTGGATACATCATCATCCAAATCCAATTCAGCATCACGCGTAATTTTCACGGTATGCGCTTCAATACGATCAATATTGAAGATAAACATGATGTACTCGAGGTTGTAACGAATTACATCTTCTAAATACATCACGTACTGCTTGCCATATCGAGGTAAACTCACAAAACGCCCTACTTGCTCCGAAGGCACTTCGATAAGTGCAAAGCGTGGCTCCTCGGGATTTTGCTTTACAAACATCCGAATGGCCAAGTAAATCGATTTATCTCGAAGCTCTGGTAATTCCGGACTTTGCCCAAGCATCAGGGTAAAAACTGTTGGTCCTACCTTATCGACAAAAAACTTTCTAACGTACTCCTTTTGGCCAGCGGTAAGATCTGCCTCAGTAACTATCTCAATATCATGCTCCGATAGCTCCTCCATCAATTGATCATTGATCTCTTGAGAACGCGCTTGCATAAGCTGAACCTTTTCTGAAATCTGCTTTAAGACCTCACTCGGAGCTTGATCCCCTAAGCGTTCTTGTCGAGCATCACTCAATTGGGCCAATCGCTTCATTGAAGCATAGCGCACTCGGAAAAACTCATCCATGTTGGAGGAGTAAATTCCTAAAAAGCGTAATCGCTCAATTAGGGGATTATTTTCGTGATCGAGGGCTTCCTGTAAAACTCTCTCATTAAATGCTAACCAGGAAATATCGCGGGCTATAATCCGCTGAATGACGGGGAAATTCACTTGTTCTTTCGTCTTTTCGGATAATCGAAGAATACTAATTCGGCTTCTCTACCTAGGTTTTTCCATTCTCTAGATTCAAACTTTAGGCAGGCTACTCCAGTGGTGGGCACATTATCGATAATATGATCGATGCAATGGTTCACGAAGTTAGTGAGGGTAGGATTATGTCCAAATAAATAAACCGACTTTATACCATCATCTAATTTGGATAAAACCTTATGGATGTCCTTCATTTCGGCATCATAGAGATCTGCCTCAATATCAATCTCACTAAAAGGATATTGCAACTCTTGTGCAAAAATGAGAGCGGTATGCATGGCACGGGTCGCTGGGCTAGAAATCATTAATTCGGGAAAATCGCCTTGCTTTTGTAACCACTGAGCAGTAGTATGGGCATCCCGTACTCCACGACCTTTTAAAGGTCGATCAAAATCAGATATACCCTCTTCCCTCCAGGAAGATTTGGCATGTCGGATCAAGTAGAGTTTTTTCATAGGGCTGGCATCAATACATTGCGGAAGGGAAGTTAGCTAAAAGACCACAACCAGCCTGAGCGGAGCATAAAATTAACTGAGAGTTAAAGCCCGCGATAGATAGAGCTAATAAAAGATGCTTTTGAATACTTTAAAGCCCCTTGGCTTTAGCCTCGTCCCAGTAAGAGTCCATTTCACTTAGCGACATTTCATCCAAGCTCAAACCAGCTTCTTTAGCAGCTTCTTCTAAGTATTGGAAACGACGAATGAATTTTTTGTTGGTGCGTTCCAAAGCTGATTCGGGATCAACCTTTATAAAACGTGAAATATTGATGAGCGAAAAAAGAACATCTCCAAATTCAGCTTCAATCTTATCGGCTTCTGCCGCTTTCACTTCATGCTCGAGCTCTGCTACTTCTTCTCGTAACTTGTCCCAAACCTGGGCTGTTTCTTCCCAATCGAAACCGGCACCGCGAGCCTTATCCTGAATTCGAGTGGCCTTCACCAAGGCCGGCAATGAACGTGGAACGCCCTCTAAAACCGACTTCTTTCCTTCTTTCAGCTTAAGCTTTTCCCAATTGGCTTTTACTGTTTCCTCATCATTGGCCTCTACATCGCCATAAATATGAGGGTGGCGGTGAATTAGCTTTTCGCAGATGGAGTGAAGAACATCCGCAATATCGAATGCCTCCTTCTCCTCGCCGATTTTGGCATAAAACACCATGTGTAGGAGCAGGTCGCCCAACTCCTTTTTTACTTCCGGCAGGTCTTCATCCAAAATGGCATCCCCAAGTTCATACACCTCTTCAATGGTGAGATGCCGTAAGGTTTCCATAGTTTGTTTGCGATCCCAAGGACATTTCTCTCGCAAATCGTCCATAATGTCCAATAAGCGTCCAAATGCCTCTAGGCGTTCCTGCCGACTGTGTGCCATTATTAGTCTGCCTTTTCTTCCGAAGCCTCTTCCTCAGCGGCTTCAGCTTGCTCTTCATTACGATTTAATAAATCGCAATCGTGCAATAAATTATACCAGCTAAATAACTTCTTTAAGTGAGAGGTATAAACGCGATCCTCATCATAGTCGGGTAAAAAATCCGACATAAACTCGCGTAATTCATCACCGCTAGCTTTCTTGGCGTCTAGAGCTTTCTCGCCATTTAACTTTTCAAAAAGGCGATCGTAAACTTCGTTTAAGGGAAGCTCTTCTTCGTAGGTATAAATTGCAATATCGCTCAAGGCAGATACGTCTGCTCGCTGCGATACTGGCATCCGCTTTTGATCCAAAAGAGATTCTACTAATACCCCTTGGCGGGTAGCTTTTACCAATTTATAAAGTCCCGGCTTTCCGCCGATCGATAAAATGTCGTCTAATTTCATAAAATTACTTGTCAGAGTTTTGAGTACTATCCTTCGCTTTCCGCATCCATTCTTCCACCATCTGAATGTCAGAAACCGAGTCATCAGCTAAAAGCTGTTTTAACTGCTCGGCCTGGGTGGCTAAAGGGTGACTTGGAAAACGATCTAAAAAACGTTGATAGGTAGCGATAGCCAGATCTTTCTGTTGTAACTCTTCATAGAAAAGGGCTAAGGATAACAAGGCTTTAGCCCCTTGGTCGTGGTAAGTATATTTCTCAATAAGCTCCTCGTAATTCTCAATAGCCGCTCTTTCCTTTCCGGGATAGGCACGGTACATCTCGGCGATTTTCTTCTGATAAAATGGCGCCAAAGAATCTTTTGGATAAGTACTTAAATAGGCTTCATAAGCGGCAATCATACTCGAAGCCAAGGCTGTATCTAATTGCTCTTTTTTCTGCATTTCCGCCTCCATGGCCTGCAAATCCGATTGTCGTTGTGACTTATCATCCTGACCATCAGCGCAAGCGCCTAAGCTAAAAACTATGATTAAGAGGGAAAGGGATTTTCTCATTTCACCATTGGGAATTTCATTCGATAGCCTACTTGAATTTGTCCTTTGGAAATATTCTTCAGCTTCTTCTTCAGCATATTCTTTCGCAGCGGGCTAAGGTAATCGGTAAAAAGGATTCCATCAATATGATCGTACTCATGTTGAATAACACGGGCCTTTAATCCTTCGTAAGTTTCCTCATGCTCATTCCAGTCACGATCGCGGTAACGAATTACGATTCGCTCCGGGCGATCTACATCCCCACGTACATCGGGAATGCTCAAACATCCTTCATTAAAGGCGAAATCATCGCCATCCTCTTCAAGAATTTCGGCATTGATAAATACCTTTTTAAAGTCTTTTAATCCTTCGGTATCCTCCTCCCCTTCTTCTACAAAACCTGAGGTATCCACAATAAATAGGCGAATCGACTGTCCAATTTGAGGAGCAGCCAAGCCCACACCATGTGCATTGTACATGGTTTCGAACATATTGTCGATTAATTCTTGAAGCTTCGGAAAATCAGCTTCTATATCCTCCCCTTCTTTCCTAAGAACGGGATCTCCGTATGCCACAATGGGTAAAATCATGCTGCAAATTTCGGCAAAAATAAGGATTGACCTAAGCTACCCAAATTATGATAGAGCTAGCTGTTTTGAAGATAGTCGTTTAATATAATGGCCGCACTAATTGGATCGAGACTTCCTTTCTCGCGGCGTTTCTTCTTCTTCATCCCCGAGTCGATTTGAGCCTGCAAAGCCATCTTAGAGCTAAAGCGCTCATCCTGAAGAACCAATTTCATATTTGGAAAGAGCTCAGCTAGTTTTAGATGCCATTCACGCACCCTTTGAGAATTATCGCTATCACCGCCATCAAGGCCTAATGGTTCGCCAATAATAATAGCCTCAACCTCCTCTTTTTGGAACCAATCTTTTAAATAAGCCTCCAAATTTTCGGTGAGAACAGTTTCCCTAGGAGAGGCAATTAACTGTAAAGGATCGGTTTCGGCAATCCCAGTTCTTTTCCCTCCGATATCTAATGCAATGATTTTAGCCAAGCTCTTTCTTACTTTCGCGCAAAAGTAATTGAAAGATGAAGCAACACGAAGCCTTAATACTCGAAGCCTGGGAAAATCGCGAACTTTTGCAAAAACCTGAAACCGTAAAAGTTATTGAAGACTGTATTGAAGCCATTGATAAAGGTGAGCTTCGTTGTGCCGAAAAAATTGACGGTAACTGGCAAGTGCACGAATGGGTAAAAAAGGCCGTAATCCTTTATTTCCCTACTCGTAAAATGGAGAAAATAGAAGCTGGTCCCTTAGAATTTCATGATAAAATTCCATTAAAGAAAAATTATAAAGAGCTTGGAATCCGTGTGGTTCCGCACGCTATCGCCCGTCACGGTGCCTTCGTAGCACCCGGAGTTGTTATGATGCCTTCTTATGTTAATATTGGCGCCTATGTAGATAGCGGCACTATGGTAGATACCTGGGCCACAGTAGGTAGCTGCGCCCAAATTGGTAAAAATGTACACCTCAGTGGTGGCGTAGGTATTGGCGGAGTTTTAGAGCCCGTGCAAGCGGCTCCGGTAATTATTGAGGATAACTGTTTTATTGGCTCGCGTTGTATTGTGGTAGAAGGTATTCGCATTGAAGAGGAAGCCGTATTAGGGGCCAATGTGGTTTTAACCGCCTCCACAAAAATTATCGATGTGAGTGGCGATGAACCGAAAGAAATTAAAGGTCACATTCCTGCCCGCTCGGTGGTTATCCCTGGCTCCATGCCTAAAGAATTCCCAGCAGGAACTTATAATGTACCTTGTGCCTTAATTATCGGAAAACGTAAAGCGAGCACTAATAAAAAGACGAGTTTAAATGACGCTCTACGTGAATATAATGTAGCAGTATAATGACTTGGAAAGGAATTTTAGGGGCCGCGCTTTTAGGCGGATTGGCGCTTGTAACAGATCAGAGTAATGGTATAGAAGTACAATATGCCGGGGCTTTAAGGAATATAATGCATGGCAATGATATCAGTGCCAAAGCCGATTTAGGCGATTTCGCTGAAATGCCGAATTTTTATGCTTTAGGGGCATTGGAGAATTTAAAAGGCGAAATTCTCATTTTAGACTCTAAGCCTTATTTAGCCACTACGGTAGATGACGAAATTGCTATTAACCAGAATTTTGATGCTAAGGCTACTTTATTGGTCTACTCGCAGGTTAAAGCTTGGAAGTCCATAGAAATTCCAGACGGCATTGAATCAATTTCCGAGCTCGAAACATTTTTAATAGAAAGCGCTGAAGAGCAAGGACTTGACCCTGAAACTCCTTTCCCATTTTTAATCGAAGGACAGGCAGAAAGTTTGCAATACCACGTTATTAATTGGCCTGAAGGCGACACGGAGCACAATCATAAAAAACACCAAACCAGCGGCCCACATGGTACTTTAGAAAACTTAGAAGTAGAAATCTTAGGGTTCCATTCAACCAAGCATTCTGGGATTTATACTCATCACAGTTCTAATGTACACCTGCACTTTAAAAATATGGAAGCTAATTACAGCGGACATGTAGATCAGCTTTCGCTGAAAGCCGGCATGGTATTAAAGTTACCGGTGGAGGTGGATTATTAGTGCTTGGGTCTGAGGGAAATGAATTGACCAGACTTCATTGAGCTTAAAGCAAGGGCTGGGATTGGATTGAATTAATATTCTAAAAACCTAATTCAATCAGGGTTTCCTTTTGTTGAACTCCTACATTATTTATAAAAAACTAAGGTTTATCTACTCCCCCTCTCTATTCATTTCAATCACCGAAAGGGTGTGATAAGCTACCAGAATGCTTAAAATCGCTAAACCCGCAGCGAGCAAGAATGGAGCACCAGGGAAATACACATCATGTTGCTTGTCGGTGAAATAGCGGAATACCCCGGTCATTAAGGGTGGACCAATAATCGCCGTAATAGTCATGATTTGAGTGAGGCCACCTTGCAATTCGCCTTGGGAGTTCGAAGCGGTTTGTCCAGCCATAATAGATTGTAAAGAAGGTCCAGCCAAGCCCCCTAAAGAGAAGGGAACAATAACCGCATAAACCATCCAGGGATCGCTAATCAATCCGAATAAGGTTAAACCAATGGCATTAAAAGTAAAGCCGGCATAAACGGCTTTGATCTCGCCATAGCGTTTTACAACCCGCGGTACTACAAAACCTTGGATAAAAGCAACCATTATCCCCACAAAACCCAAGGACAAGCCTATTTGTAAAGGACTCCAAGCAAATTTTTCTTTTGTAAAAAAGGACCAGTTTGACTGGGTTGCATGAGAAGCCACATAAATTAAAAAGAGGGAAATCAATAAAGGAACAATCACCTTATTACGAGAGATACTACGAAGCGTTCCTACGGGATTAGCGCGTTTCCAACTAAAGGCTCGTTTGTTTTCTTCCGTTAAGGATTCGGGCACCACAAAATAACCGTAAAGCCAGTTTAGAAGAG
>CATMQD010000112.1 GCA_950073045.1 uncultured Flavobacteriales bacterium
AGTATTGATGAAAATGTTGGTGCCCTCCAAGCTCGAAGGTCCTACCAATTTTGGATTGAAGCGCTAGGTTTTAAATATTTTAACACGGAAAAAGGCAATAGTATCGAGGCACTGCTTCTGCAATTAAAGCAGATGGCGGAAATAGATGGACCGATTTTTTGGCATATTCACACCGAAAAGGCTTTGGGCTATAAACCCGAACTTAAGCGAAAAACTGGACCAGAGGCTCCGAGCTTCCAAGCGGTGTTTGGCGATTGGGTTTTAAAGCGCTTAGCCGCAGATCCGAAATTGGTGGTCCTAAGTCCGGCAATGTTGGCCGGAGCAAATTTAAGCGCCGCGAAAGCGGCCTATCCCAAGCGAGTAATCGATGTAGGAATCGCGGAGCAAAATGTGGTGACCATGGCTGCGGGATTAGCAGCTTCTGGATTTAAGCCCATAGTTCATTTATACAGTACCTTTTCGCAGCGAGCCGTGGATCAGATTATCCATGATGTGGCTTTGCAAAATTTACAAGTGACCTTTATTCTCGATCGAGCAGGTTATGTTGGGGAGGATGGACCCACTCATCATGGTATGTACGATCAGAGTATTTTGGCTGATGTTCCCAACTTGGCATTAGGCGCTCCGGCCAATGGAAAGGCATTAATAGAAATGCTTAATTGGGCGACAGATGATGCCCAGTCGGCGGTTTTACTGCGTTATCCCAAAGCAAGTTTTGAGGAAAGCAGTAATGAGTTATGGCGCTCCTACCGACCACATTGGTGGCAAAGTGATTCTAAATCGAAGGTCTTAGTTTCTTATGGCAGTTTAGCGCCTATGGTACAAGCTGTGGCTGAAAAGGCTGCTTGGGGCCATTTGCATATCCCGGTTTTTCGACCGGCTCCTTTAGGTGATTTACAGGAACAACTAAAAGATGCGCAAGAAATCATTTTGGTGGATGAGAATCCCGCCGCAGGAAGTATTCATGGAGATTTGTGCGGCCTAATTACCGATGGAAAAATAAAGGCTAGCTACCGTGCAGTACTCGCCCCTAGAGTGTTTAGCGAACATGCAAGTAGAGCCGAACAACTAAGAGAATCCGGATTTTGTGAGGGGGGATTGTTGGAAATGTGTTTGAAATAAATTGGGTTTAATGCGGAGCTTCTACCTTGATGCTCTTTTGCGAAAAACGCTTTACTATAACTCAGCTGGAGAGGTAGAAACGCGTTTTGTGTATAAATACTACTAAAGTCTAGCCCTCTCTCTGCGCAAGCATTCGTGCCACATACTTACCTAAAATATCAAATTCGATATTCACCTTGGTTCCGACTTTAAAGTGTTTGAAGTTAGTATGCTCGTGGGTATAAGGAATAATGGCCACCGAGAAATGCTCTGGATCGGAATGCACCACAGTTAAACTAACCCCATTTACCGTAACCGATCCTTTTTCTACGGTAAGATTTTCATGTCCGGCAGGATGTTTAAATAGATATTCCCAGCTACCGTCCTTTTCAGTCACTTTAAGGCACTCGGCCATCGTATCTACATGTCCTTGCACAATATGTCCATCATAACGACCATTTGCGGCCATACAGCGTTCTAGGTTAATCTCATCACCAATTTGTAAATCGCCCAAATTGCTACGTTTTAAGGTTTCGTCAATTGCGGTTACGGTGTATTCCGAATCATTTATCTCAACCACAGTTAAACAAACCCCGTTATGTGCTAAGCTTTGGTCGATTTTTAGCTCGGAGCTAAAATCACATTCTAGGGTGAGGTGCAAATTACTTCCCTCGCGGCGAGTACTTTTAAGCTGGCCGAGACTTTCAATTATTCCTGTAAACATGAGTCTTTATCTAATAAGATGTACAAAGCCTGAAGCGGTTTGTTCGGAGGCGGGTCCAATGCTTTCGGCGGTGAAGCGGCAAACGTAATAATAAACCCCGTCTGGAGCTAGTCCACCAGTGTTTTCTACCGTTCCATCCCAACCATTTACGGCAAAGTCTTCGAGGTTATTACTACGGTAAACCAAATTGCCCCAGCGACTGTAAATTTCAATTTCCAGGCTTGCTACTTGTTCAATTTCTATGGGCAGGAAACGTTCGTTTATGGCATCCCCATTTGGGGTAAATACATTCGGAAAGCGAATCGCAAAACAGCTTTCGATACACATTTCTTCACTAAGCAGGCTTTCATTAGCCACGCCTCCCGGGTCTTGATCGGCATCATCTACAGCAGTGATGGCATAACAGCCAAATATGGAAGCATCGCTAACTATGCGAATGGTAGAATCGCCAGTAGTGGGAATGCTGAGGAAGGGTGTGTTGCCAAAGTCATCTTCTCCCGTTCGGAAATAGATATTTATTCGACTAACATCATCACTGCAATTGGCGCCCTGACCAAGTTTCCAAGAGAAATAAATAGTATCGGGACAAACATTACTTAAAGCAAATTGCGGAACACAAGGCGCAGTTGTGTCTCGCGCCACCGCGCAGGCAATCTGACTACGGTTTATAAGTGGCGCAGGTAAAGAATCGCTCGCGGTATATCGTCCAAAGGCTTCGGCATAATAGCAGTATTCCTCGCCATTTATTCGCCCGGTGTCAGTGTAATTAGGCACAAAGCTTTGTCCAATGCTATCGAAGTTCCCAGAACCGGTGGGGCTTTCGCGGTAAATCACAAAACGTTGATTTTGCCAAGGGGTGTCGAAATCAAATTCGAGATCTACGCTTTGGTCGCTGCCACTAGCGATATTATAAACCGAGCTGGCAATTGGGGTAGAGCCTACGAAATCCAAATTCGGGCCGGCATAAATATCAAGGCGGTATTCGTAGCGATTAAGCTCGGTGTTTAATCCGTTGTGGCTGAAGCTTCCGGCATCTAAATTATTCACAGAGCTTAACTGAATGAAGCTGCCTTCATTTTCTGCTTTGCCCCAAAGCTCCAAACGATAGGGAGGGGGGTAAAGCGTACTATCAAATTCAGGCGCTTCGATCCACTCTACCTCAATTATTCCATTTGCAGGATCGGTAGCCGCGACATCCACTTTAGTGAACATCGGTAAATTTAGGGGTAAGGAAGCGCAGAACTCCTCACTGGCGTAGCTTTGGGCTTCATCTTCAAAATAGGCCACTACCATGTAACAATACTGCTTTCCAATTTCAATGTCATTACTGTCGAGGTAAGTAATGGTGTTTACGCTTTCCAAAGAATCTAAAAACTCGTATCCGGTATAGGCTGGAACTCCCGTTTCACAGGCTCCAGGGACAAAGCCGTATTCCGATTCGCGACGATAAAGCAAATAGCCTTCGGCCTGCCCACAGGGGGAACGGTCCCAGTTTAAGCGAAGGTCGAACCCTTCGGGGGTGGCAGTAGGGTTTTTAGGTGAAGGAGCAATTACTAGGATTTCGGTGGTGTAGATGTCGCTCAAAGAAATATCATTAGGATCGGGAGGCATGTCTGTAGCTTTAAAGCTAACTTGATAAGGTTGCTTGCGCACGTGAAAGCAACGAGTATTCCAGTTAAAGAATCCAGTTAAAGGCTCCGGGCCATCCACAGTTGGGAAGGTAGCGGTAGGAGTTTGCACCGCAAATGGACCACCAAAAGCTTCGAGGGTGAGATCGTCGCCATCAACATCAGTGGCGGTTACCGGAAAATTTAAACTGCTGCCAGCCTCTACACAAAATGGCCCCACCGGGTTCACCTGAGGGGGATTATTGCCGCAGTCTTCAATATCAACCTGTAAATCGCGGGTTACATAACCGATTTTCACATAGCGCCCCTGACTGTTTTTACGGTATTCAATTACCTCAAAGGCAAAGTTGAACTGCCCTACATTTTGAGGAACATCCCAGTAAAGTAAACCAGTATTCGGGTCGATTTGCACCGAATCTTGAACATATTGTGGATCGTAAATAGTTTGGATAGGGTCGCCATTTTGGGCACGTGAAAAAACTAAGCGATAAGCTAGGGAATCCCCATCGGGATCGAAGGCACCGCCATTATGCTCAAAGCGCTTGCCCACGCAGCCTCTTTCAACCGGGGCATTTGTGAAAATCGGGGAGCTGTTGGTGCCTAAACTTGGTGAAATAAACAGCTCTGTTTCAATGTAAAAAGGAACTTGGTCGGAGTTAAGAATATTGCTAATGCCGGCATTTCGATTCCGGTCTTCCATCACGATAGTGTAAATCCCTGGGGCATCGTAAGTATGCACTCCAACGTAAATGTTTTTTCGAATTTGATTAATCGGGTCGATAATTACTCCATCATTGGCATTGGCACAAACAATGCTTGGTCCATTTGAACGAGGGAGCGTATCTCCTGAGCCATCGCCCCACTGTATAGTTAGCTCGCAACGATCAGCGCAAAGCTGACAAGCGCGGGTATAAGTGGTAATTGTTACCTCATAGGTAAGGCCATTTATCCAGCGATAGGTGATTTCACCTGCCCGGTTATGCGTGGCCTGAAGGGCCAAACTTGCAAAAAGGAAAAACAGCAGTAAGCTTTTCTTCATATCAGGGATTATCCTTATCCACGTTTATAACGTGCAAAAGCCTATTTTGTGTTGGGCAGATGCGTTTATATTAGCGGCGCTTGAATTGGTAACTTTGCTCAAATTTAAAGATTCTTATGCTGAATTTTAGTCTTACCCGCCCCGAGCGTGGTGTTGATCATCAAATATACTTATTGGATAAGCCAGAAGAGGCCCATAAGCTGGAGCTTTCAGACACTGAAAAAGCTTATCTCCAAAGCGAATTAAAATCAGGAACATTTGTTTCCCTTAGTCGTAAACCCGCGCTAAGCGTTGCCTCCTTGCCCGAGGGTGATGATTATAAGGCCTGGGAGAAATCGCGATTATTGGCAACCAAAGTGGCCAAAGCAAATAGTGCAGAGGCCATTGAATTAATTTCAAATTCTTCCGAAAAAGCAATGGCTTTCGCCGAAGGTTTGGCTCTTGCGTCGTATGAATTCAATAAATATTTCACCAAAAAGGAGGATAAATCCTTAAAGGAGATTTTCCTTTCTGCTTCATTTACCGATGCTCATGTTCAAGAATTGAATGCTGTGGTAAAGGCTACCTTTTTAGCCCGAAACTTGGTGAATGAGCCTTTGAGTTACCTTACAGCGGCGCAGCTTGGAAAGGAAGCCGAAAAAGCTGGACAGGAATTTGGTTTCAAAGTGGAGGTTTTCAATAAAAAGAAAATAGAATCCCTTAAAATGGGTGGCTTGCTAGCGGTAAATCGGGGTAGTCAGGACCCTCCCAGCTTTAGCATTTTGGAGTATAAAGGCGAAGGCTCTAAGCAAGACAAACCAATAGTTTTAGTAGGAAAGGGTGTGGTTTACGATACCGGAGGCTTAAGCCTGAAGCCTACTCCCGGCTCTATGGATTCTATGAAAAGTGATATGGGTGGAGCAGCGGCTGTAATTGGTGCGATCAGTGCCGCGGCGGCCAATAAACTACCTATTCATGTAATCGGATTGGTTCCCGCTACGGATAACCGTCCAGGATTAAACGCTTACGTACCCGGAGATGTGGTTAAAATGTATGATGGTTCTACCGTGGAAGTATTAAATACCGATGCAGAAGGAAGAATGCTTTTAGCCGATGCGCTAGCTTATGCCAAGAATTATAAACCTCAGTTGGTAGTAGATTTAGCCACCTTAACGGGTGCGGCCGCTATTGCTATAGGGAAATACGGCGTAGTTGGTATGGGCACTGCCGCTGATGAAGAGTTTCAAAAATTAGAAAGCGCAGGCAATACAGCCTACGAGCGCGTGGCTCGTTTTCCTTTTTGGGATGAGTATGACGACTTGTTAAAATCGAGCATTGCCGACCAAAAGAACATTGGTGGAAGAGAAGCGGGAGCTATAACCGCCGGGAAGTTTTTACAGAAGTTTACCGATTATCCTTGGATTCATATTGATATCGCTGGTCCGGCCTTTTTAAATGCTGCTGACCATTACCGCAGCGAAGGAGGTACCGGAGTAGGCGTTCGCCTGATGTATAATTTCTTAAAGTCGAAAGTATGAGTGAAGAACGATTACCCCGCATCGGTATAAGCATTGGCGACCTAAATGGGGTGGGAATGGAGCTGATTATTAAGACTTTTTCGGATCCGGAAATTTTGGAGCTCTGTACGCCAGTAGTTTTTGGTTCTACTAAAGTGGTGTCTTACCATCGCAATGCTATTGAGATGCGCGATTTCAACTTCCATATTATCCAAAATGCCGAGGATGCTTTAGAGGGCAAAGCTAATTTGGTGAACTGCTGGAAGGAGGAGGTAAAAATGGACTTTGGAAAGGTTGACCCTGTGGTTGGCGGTTACGCCGTTAAAAGTTTGGAGGCCGCCTGCGATGCTGTAGATTCTGGTAAAGTCGACGCTTTGGTTACTGCTCCTATTAATAAGGAGAGTATTCAGAGTAGCGAATTTCAATTTTCGGGGCACACCGATTATTTAGAAAGTCGCTATAAAAGCAAAGCCACGATGATGTTCCTTTCTCCCGATTTGAAGCTAGCGCTCGCTACTGTTCATATTCCCTTGGCTAAAGTTTCGGAGAAGATCAGTGCTAAGCTGGTAGAACAGAAAATTATGGCCATCCATCAAAGTTTGAAGCAGGATTTTCATCTGCCGAAAGGCCGAATTGCAGTATTAGCCTTAAACCCACATGCGGGCGATAAAGGTGTAATTGGTTTGGAAGACCAAGAAATTGTAAGTCCAGGAATTGAGCAAGCCAAAGAAGCAGGAGCCATGGCTTTTGGCCCCTATCCGGCAGATAGTTTTTTTGGATCTACCAGCTATCGTGCCTTTGATGCGGTGCTGGCAATGTATCACGATCAAGGTTTGGTGGCCTTTAAAAGCCTCACTTTTGGGGAGGGTGTGAACTACTCCGCCGGACTTCCTATTATTAGAACTAGTCCCGATCATGGTACGGCTTTCGACATTGCTGGACAGGGAAAGGCAGAGCCTGGATCCTTCCGATCGGCGGTGTATGGAGCCATTGATTTATACCGAGCTCGAAAAGGAACTGCAGAAATGACGGCCAATCCTTTAAAAATCAAGGGCAAAAAAAAGTAATAAGCCTTTGTGGCTGATTAAAAATTTATACATTTGCGCTCCCTAAAAAACAGGCTATGATGAATCGTATGAAGGGCTTTGAAATTTCCTTCACCGGTCTAAAGCTTGGGGAGCATCGATTTGATTTTGAGATTGATGCGGCGTTCTTTGAGGCATTCGACTATCACGAATTCGAAAAAGCGGAGCTAAAGGCTGAGATGCAAATGCTAAAGCGTGAAACGCAGATGGCTTTGCAGCTGAAGGTTTCGGGCCGAGTTTGGGTACCCTGCGACATTACTAATGAAATGTTCTGGTTACCACTTTCGGCAGATGCGGAGTTAATGGTGAAATTTGGAGAAGATTTCGATGATAGTGAAGAAGATCTATTGATCTTACCGCATGGAGAGCACCGTTTTAATGTGGCTCAGTATTTCTATGAAATGGCAGTACTGGCAAAACCGCTAAAAGTTGTGCACCCTGATGTGGAGGCTGGAAAAAAGGGCCAAGATGTTTTGGACCGATTGGAGGCTTTAAGCCCGGAAGAACCGGAAATAAAAGACGATGATGAGGATACAGATCCTCGTTGGGATAAATTAAAAGACTTATTGAACTAAATCTAGAAAAATGGCGCATCCTAAACGCAGACAGAGTACCACTCGCCGCGATAAGAGAAGAACCCACTATAAAGCTGAGGCCCCTACTGTTGCAGTATGCTCTGTAACCGGTGAGGCGCATTTATACCATCGTGCATATTGGCATGAAGGTAAGCTTTACTACAAGGGTAAAGTGGTGATGGAAAAAGCAGAAGCCGTAGCCTAAGCGCTGCAGCATCAGAATAAGCATTTTGAAGGCAGTCCTCGAGTCTGCCTTTTTTTATGACCCGAATTGGAATTGACATACAGGGGGGAGATTATGCTCCGGAAGTGGTTTGGCAAGGCCTTGAGTTAGCCTTACCAGAGCTGAAAGCTGGAACAGAGTTAAATCTTTATGGCTTAGAAGCAGATGCCGCCCGTTCTCCTGAAGGTCATCGCTATCACTTGTGCTCACAAGCCATTGAAATGGGAGAACATCCCGTAAAGGCTTTACAGCAGAAGCAAGACGCTACCCTAATTAGAGGGGTGGTAGATTTAGCCCAAAAGAAGATCGATAGTTTTGCGAGTGCCGGGCATAGTGGAGCCTTAATGGTGGCCTCAATGCAAATTTTAGGTTTGCAGGAAGGAATCAATAGGCCAGTTGTGGTTTCTCTTTTTCCAAGAATTGATGGCGGACAAATTGCAGTTCTCGATGTTGGTCTTAATGTAGATGCCCAAGCTGAACAGTTTCTGGAATTTGCTCAATTGGGTGCTTCCTATGCAAAGGCCGTGTTGGCTAAGCGGGAACCAAAAATTGCCCTCTTAAATACGGGCGCCGAAGAATCCAAAGGAAGTGTTGTGTATAAACGCGCTCACGAATTATTGAAAGAATCGGTAGAAGGTTTTAGTGGTAATATGGAAGCCCGCGACTTCTTTCAATCGGATGTTGATGTTTTACTTTGTGATGGTTTTACAGGAAATATCATCTTAAAGCAAACCGAATCGTTCTATACTTTAAGCAAGGAGCTGGGTTTAAAGCATGAGTTTTTAAACCGTTTGGACTATGAGAATTACGGCGCTTCCCCGATAAGGGGAGTGCGGGGAAAAGTCTTTTTGGCTCACGGCCCATCTGGCCCCCGAGCCATAAAAAACATGATATTAGGCGCCGAGTCGATTGCACTTGCTAATTTTGTGCACTCTTAGCACCATTGATATATGGCAATTAATGCAGCAATTACTGCCGTTGGAGGCTACTTACCAGAATACCGCTTAACCAATGCGGTGCTGGAAACCATGGTAGATACTTCCGACGAGTGGATTACAACGCGTACCGGAATCAAGGAACGCAGAATACTACGCGAAAAAGGCAAAGGAGTTTCTTCCATGGGTATTAAAGCCGCCCAGGAAGTTCTAGATAAAAGAGGTATCGGACCAGAAGAAATCGATGTAGTGATCTTCTGTACCGTAACTCCAGATATGCCTGTAGCGAATACCGCATCTTATGTTATCTCCGAAATGGGAATGAACAATGCTTTTGGTTTCGACCTTCAAGCGGCCTGTTCAGGATTTTTGTTCGGACTAACCACCGGTTCTCAATACATCGAATCGGGTCGATTTAAAAAGGTATTAATCGTTTCCGGCGATAAAATGTCTTCCATTATCGATTATAGCGACCGTACCACCTGTGTTATTTTTGGTGATGGCTGTGGCGCCGTTTTATTAGAACCTAATGAAGAAGGTTTAGGCGTACAGGATACCATTTTACGCAGCGATGGCGTAGGTCGTCAGTACCTTAATATTAAAGCCGGTGGATCTCAATATCCACCTAGTAAGGAAACGGTAGAATTAGGCCAGCACTTTGTGCATCAAGAGGGCCAACAGGTTTTTAAATTCGCCGTTACCAATATGGCAGAGGTTAGCGCCCGTATTATGGAGCGCAATAATCTAAGTTCTGATGATGTAGCTTGGTTAGTTCCTCATCAAGCCAATAAGCGAATTATCGACGCTACGGCCAAAAGAATGGGCCTAAGCTCTGAAAAAGTAATGCTCAATATCGACCGTTATGGAAATACCACTAACGGTACCCTTCCCCTTTGTTTGTGGGATTATGAGAAGCAGTTGAAAAAGGGTGATAACCTTGTTTTTGCTGCCTTTGGCGGTGGTTTTACATGGGGTGCGATCTACCTCAAGTGGGCCATTGATGCCAAGTAAAAATTTTTAGCTTTGTTTGCAACCTTATTTAATTAAACACCACCTTCCATGGACTTAAAAGAAATTCAGAATCTTATAAAGTTTGTGGCCCGTTCCGGTGCCGCTGAGGTTAACCTCGAAACTGAGGACTTCAAAATTAATATCAAGACCGAATCTGCGGTTCTGAGCGAGAATAAAACTCAGGTGATTAGCATGCCACAGCAAGTAGCTGCTGCTCCTGCCGCTCCTCTTCGCCCTGCCGTCCGCGAGCGCCAGTGAGACGGAGTTGTGGGACAGCGACGAACTTGCTCAGGGCGAGAACTGGACACACACCTTCTCCATGGCGACCAACGACATGTTCTACTGCAAACCACATTCCCCCGAGGATGGCTTCACTGACTTCACCGGCTGGGTCAACGTTTCCGACGCTGCCGACGCCAGCGCGGATGATGTTACCATCTACATCAGTGACTTCAGCTACGAGCCGAGCACGGTGCTAATCAAGCCCGGCACCAGCGTCACCTGGGTGAACAATGACAGCGCCACCCACACCGCCACCAAGATGAATATGGGAGGTCACGACGACGAAGAGAAGGAGTCGCCCGGCTTCGCTGTAGGCGCGACGGTCGGCGCGCTCGCAACTGCCCTCATCA
>CATMQD010000113.1 GCA_950073045.1 uncultured Flavobacteriales bacterium
TTGCCCCCGCCGGTATGATCACCAAATGGTCCTGTACCCACCGTAGGAGTTTGGCCCGTGCCGCCACCCCAGAAATAGTTGGTATCTGAATCGCGAGTCCAACAAGGAGAAATGGTAGAACCCACATTTTGGGCCCCGGCAGGATTAGTACCTGGGTCAAAAGCGATATCGAAATTCTCGAAATATGGCGCCAAAACAGTATCACAAAGCGGGCTTCTTAGTTCGGGGCCAATCCATAAACTTTGATCATTTACGGAACAACTATCCCGAACATAAAACTCGTAATAGGTACTCCCATTTAAACCCGTAACTATAAATGGATTGCTGCTCGCATTTACAATGGTTCCTGAACCCGGAGTAAAGCCTGGTGCTCCATATTCTATTTGCCAATTAGTCGCTCCACCGGTAGTCCAGCTTAGGCTGATGCTATTAGTGGTAGCGGTTCCTACTACTAAATTGGAAGGCTTAGGACAAGGATCATCATAAACCCTAAACTCATCTATGGCAATGTCGCCCATAAAGTTTGAGCTATAGCCACGGAATATAATGCGAATAGTATCATCGCTCCAGGCAGATAGGTCGGCGCTCTCCGATTCCCAAGGGTCGTTTATACTGGTTTGCTGCTGACCAAGAATACTAAGCACAGAACTGGTATTTCCAGGTTGTTCTACCAACACCACCAAGCTATCGATTCCGGTACCGAACATGAAGTAATCGAATTGCACCACTGGATTTACAATGGAGCTTGGAATATGCACCAATGGCGAGCTGATTTCGCCAAAGCCATTTACACCCGAAAATTCTGTATAAATGTACTTTCCGCCAATGCTCACATCATCACTAGGACCGGTATTTGCCGAAGCGGTTTGCCCAGAATAGGGCCCGAAATTTGGATTAGCATCCGATGGTCGCGTCCAACAATTATTAATCTGATTGCCCTGATTATTGTTGGTGGTTAAACCAATCACCCAAGTGCTATCATCAAAACTCTCGTAATAGGGTGCCGAATAAGTATTACATAGCGTGCTTGCACTTATTGGTCCAATCCACGGACTAAAACTGGTGGCACCGCAGCTATCGCGTAAGTAAAAATCATAAGTCGTTCCAGGCATTAAGCCACTCACTGTAAAGGGTGAGGAGCCGGCTGAAATTATTGTTCCAGTTCCCGAGCTAAAGCCAAGAGGACCGTACTCAACTTTAAAGCCCGGCGAACCAGCGCTAGTCCAAGTTAATTCTACGGAGCTGCTGGTAACCGTACCAGCGCTGAAATTGCTAGACTGTGGGCAGGCCACATCTTCAATTGAAACTTCATCAATAGCCACATCGGCGGCAAAGCCATTATTAACAGCGGTAAAGCGAATTTGCACAGTGTCGCCAGACCAAGCTAAAAGACTCTGTTGAATTAATATCCAAGCTGCTGTGGATGCAGTTTGTTGCTCACCTGTAGCCGACCAAATGCTGGTCCAACCGCTACCATTATTAATTTCCACATATAGGGAGTCGATGGCGGCTCCATGCATATGATGGTAAAACTTAAGGGTAGGATTGGCTACGCTGGTGCTTAATACTATTTGTGGACTGGTAATAGAACCTGGACCGGTAGCGCCGCCACTAGCTTCGGTATAAATAAAGTTTCCGTTGCTACTTACATCTGCCGCAGGGCCAGTATTTGCGGATGCGGTACCTCCCGTTCCCGTTCCAAAATTTGGATTGGCAAAACTGGGTCGACTCCAGCAAGAGCTAATTCCATTACCATTATTCTGACCACCAAAACCGGGCGTCCAATTAGGGCCATCAAAAGTTTCCGTCCAAGGAATAACGGCAATACCGCAGGGCATGGTAACCGTCTCCGGACCAGCCCAGGCGCTAACATTACCTATTCCACAACTATCGCGCACATAAATATCATATACCTGAGAAGCGCCTAAGCTTAGTACAAATGGATTGGTATTCGCATTAACAATAGTGCCCTGACCGGTTCCTGGTGTAAATCCCGTTGGTCCATATTCAATCTGCCAATTGCTGGCCCCACCGGTAGTCCAGTTTAAAGTTACCGAGTTAGTTGTAATATTACTACTGGCTAAAGCCTGAGGTTGCGGACAGGCAGGAGCTTCATCAATGGTAAATTCATCAATCGCCATATCGCTACGACGCTCATTACCTTTTATTCCCGAAAAACGCAGAATAATGGAATCATTGGCAAAGCCACTAAGGTCTACAATGGCCTCGGTATAAGGATCAGTAGGGGCCGCATGCTGTTGTCCAGAAATAGACCAAATACCATTAAACCAAGCGCTATTGCTCGCACTGTACACATCTACCCTTAAGGTGCCCATGCTATTACCAAACATGTGGTAGTAAAAGCGCATTTCGGGATTGGTTAAACTACTAAGATCTACCAGGGGTGACTCTACCGCAGCGATTTGCCCTACCGAGCCGGCGGAAGATTCAACGTACATAAAATTACCTCCGGTATGATCTTGATCGGGGCCAGTATTTGGTGTAGTTCCCGCAATAGCGCGCACACCCCAATAAACAGGGTCAGTGCCAGCAGTTCCTGCATTAGGGTAACGCCACCAGCAAGTAGCTAGGGCATCGCCGCCATTATAGGTTCCAGTTCCAGCGGTCCAGCCTGCGCCATCAAAATCTTCGGAATAAGGGGCTATAACAGAAGCACAATAAGGCATCGCCGACACCGGACCTATCCAATCCGAGGTATCACCCCCGCCACAAAGGGAGCGCACATAAAAATCGTACACCGTACCAGAGCTTAATCCGCTTACTGTTCCAGGATTGCTATTTACCACCGTTAATGTGCCTGCCCCAGGACTAAAGCCCGTAGGACCATATTCTATCTGCCATGAGCTGGCATTGGCCGAGCTCCAACTTAAATCTACAGAAGTGCTTGTTCTACCGCTCACCGCTAGAGCGGATGGTTTAGGACAGTTTGGAGCTTCCTTAATTTCCAGTTCATCTATTGCCAGGTCGCCTTCTAAATTAAAGGATCGGATCGCCTCGAACATCACTCGAACGGTATCATTCACAAAAGCATTAAGGGTGATGCTCTCTTTAATCCAAGGATCGGTAGAAGCACTTTGATCTTCTGCACCCGATTTATTCCAAACCGTTACCCAGCCATTAGACTGGCTCCACACCTTAACTCTTAATCCACCTACAGAAGCACCATAACGATGGTAGTAAAACTCTAAAGTGGGCGTAGTAAGTGGACTTAAGTCGATAAGCGGAGAAATGATTTCCGCAACATCCTGATTCTGCCCAAGTGAAGCTTCGGTATAGATGTAATTGCTTCCCGCCTGTGCAGCAGATGGACCGGTATTATTACTAGGGGTTCCGCCGGTATTTGTACCCCAAGCGAAATCGCCTGCAAAGCCATTGGTTGGCGCTTGTGGATTTCTTTGCCAACAGTTATCAATAGTATTATTGGCATTGGTGGCACCTGTTCCTGCAGACCAAGCTGCGCCATCAAAACTTTCGGTAAAGGAAGTGGTAAAGGTGCTTGGATTACAAATGGTGGTAAAGCTGAAGGGACCTTCCCAAACACTCACGTTTCCTAATCCGCAGCTATCGCGAACAAAGTATTCGTAAGTTGTATTGGCAGTTAAGCCGCTTAAAACAAAAGGATTGCTATTAGCATTTACGATGGCTCCTGCACCTGCTGCAGTACCTGGTGCGCCGTAAGACACTTGCCAATTGCTTGCTCCGCCGGTGTTCCAGCTCAATGCTGCCTTATTGTGCATCACCCAATCTACCCCCAGATTTGCGGGTTTAAAACAAGTTGGTGCTGGGCCATGATGCACCACCACCTTAAAGGTTCCTGCCTGAATTTTAGCATCAGCGGTATCACAACCAGTGCTAAAAAAAGCTATATCGAAAGCATGTAATTTAAAGTCTAGTGTGGTACCCGCATAGGCGCCATTTGCAAATTGCAGATTGGTCCTACTTATAGCCTCAGAGGCACCATTGGTATTTATGGTTCCGGTATAAACCTGGCCTTCATTGCTTGCTTTGCTTACACATTCGAGGTAAGCATATACTCCAGATGGAGCCATTCCCGTAAAGCCACCTACGGTATTAATGGTGTAAAAAAGGTCTATTCCATAGACCCAATTTCCGGCTGGCACTGTAACACTTAAAGTAGATGCACAAGCAGCCTGGGTTGCAGTGTTTGGTACAAAATTCACATCCTGTACACCTACCGCATTAACCGCAGTTGCAGAATCGGCTGTAATTTGAGCTTGAGCAATAAAAGAGGTTAAGGCCAGCAGAGTAATAAAAAAGTTCCGCATAGCACGTCTGGTTAGTTAGTGTTCGAATATACAATTTATTGTGATGAATGAAAACTAAAAAACTGGGCGACAGAGGCCTATAAATGCAATTAAAATTGATAGGAGAAATAGAGGCTCCAATTACGTGGGTCGGAAGGAATAATTCCGGGACCTGGATAACCCGTTGCGCGACGGGTAAAATAAACGGCATCACCAATATTATTCAGGCTTAAGCCAAAACGCCAAGCTTTTATTTTATAGCCCAAACTAAGGTCCCAAATACCATAAGCTGGAATAGGACCAATAATCCCCTCGCGCAAATCGCCGGGCAAGGGTCGGGCCGAGTTTTCCACATCAGTAAACTGTTCGCCCATATAGGTATACTGCAAGCTAAGCTGATAGGGTCCCGAGTTTACATCAAGGCCACTTTTAAAGTTTAAATAAGGAATAAACTCTACTCTATTTCCGGCCACATTATTTTCTTCACTGGCCAAATAACGAGAGTCGGTAAGGGCGGCATTAATAAACAAAGCCGTCTCAAAATCTCTACCCATCCAATTCCATTCTTTGTCTGCCTTTAGGAAGGCCTCTAAACCATATATAAAAGCGGTACCAATATTTTTTCGCACACGCTGGGCACGATCATTAAGGATAATCCCAATCCGGTTATCGTATAACATGGAGAAAAGGCTAAGGTCCAACGACAAGATTCCCTCCTGGCCACGAAAACCTAAATCGGCCGAAAAACCTTTTTCATCGCTAATTTCTGGATCAATTACGAAACTTGGATTTACGGTGCGGATATCACTAAAAGTTACCGATCGGTAATTTTGAGAGATATTGAAATAGGTCTCCAATTTATCCTTTGGTCGGTAGGATACTCCTAATCCCGCTAAAACAAAACTTCGTTCTAGCAATCGATCATCGCGCAATTCCTGACTAAAAATTAAATTGCCCGCATTGTCATAGCGCTGCTCTAAATAAGAACCTTCACTTGCGGTGCGGATATACTCGGCTCTAAAGCCGGGAGTAACCGACCATTTATCGCCTAAAAACCAAATGTGCTCACCAAAGAGGGCTAAGTTCCGATTGGGAAAATTAAAATTACTCTGACTAGGATAATCACTAAATCGATCGCTGTAAAAATTAAAATCGGCGTCGGTGCCTAAACTACCGGGGCCTTGCTGAGCTTGGTTATAGGCCTGATAATATTTCACTCCTAAAAGTAAAACTCGTGCCCGATCGCCTTGTCGGTATTTACGAATCCACTTAGACTCGAGGCCCCAATTCTCGAAACTCCCACGCATTAAATCGCGAGGATAGGTATAATTGCCATCGGCATCCTGCTCATCGGGACTAGTAATTGGATTCTGATTAAAAGTTTGGGGCAAACCGCGAAATCCCACCGCGTTTCTTTGAGCATCCAAAGCAAAAACCTGGCTATATATTTCATCCTTAAGGGAGAGTTTCCACTTATGTTTAAGGGCATACAATTGCCAATCTACTTGAAACCAATTACGCTCGCGATTGCTGAACTTGGGATCTAGCTCCATCTGGCTATCGGTGAGTCCACCGGCTTGTTGCGCCAGATAATTGAAATAGGTGAACTCTAGATTTAATTGATGGCGCTCATTAAAACGGTAGCCCAAATTGGTAAAGAAGTTTCCTGAATCATAAGCACTATTGGGGCGCCAGCCTTCTCCTTGTTTGTAATTGAAATAGGCCAAGTAAGACCATTTCCCTTTAGTACCGCCTAAGCTCATAAAGCTACTTAGCCTGCCGAAACTGCCATAGCTCTGCCTAAGCTCAATTGCCAAGGAAGTATCTTCTGGCGCCGCTAGTAATTGAAACTGTAAAAGACCTCCAAACTGAGTACCATATTGCAAAGAGGCGGCTCCCTTTACCACTTGAATTTCGGCAATAGCCTCGGCGGGCGGCGTGTAGTAACTTTCGGGGTAACCCAGTACATCCGCACTAATATCGTAGCCATTTTGGCGTACATTAAAATTGCTACTGCGATTAGGGTCTAAACCCCGACCACCCACATTAAGCTGTAGGCCTCCATTGCTACCTTCGTAGATGTTTAAGCCACTAAGCTGGGCGTAAATCTTCCGGGTATTATTGGCCCCTTTATCTAGGTTGAGTCCCTTAAGTTCTAAGACCTCCGTTTTCTTGGCCGCGTAAATTTGCGATCCTTCTACAGCCTTTAAATAACGCCGAGAATTAGCTTGGTTTGCCGCGGAAACCGACACTTCATCGAGGGTAGAAACTATTGGCTTTAAGTAGAATTTATAGGGGGTATCCACCTTCCACTTCCCTTCTACTTCTAATATTTGATAATCAAGCTTAAAGAGGGTGATTTTACTTTCAGGTAAAAACTGCATGCCCAAAGTGAAGTTCCCCTGAGAATCGCTGTAAGTGAGTTCACCAGTAGTGTGGTAGTAAATTTCCACTCCTTCCAAAGCAGTAGAGTCCTTGGCGCTAAATACCTGAGCACGAAACGCTTGACCACTGGCTTCCACTCCCATCAGAAGCAGGAATAAGCTATAAACCGTAAATCGTATCATTAAAATCGAGGATCCAAGGTTTATTGCGCCATCCCCGGGGATAAGCGGCAAGGTTTACATTCGGGTCGGTAAAAGCCTGACTAGCCCTACCATTTAAAGCTACATACGCCTCGGCATATACTTCTGGATTTGCTATGTGCTCTTTTTGCTGATAATAGTCGGCTAGGTGATGGGCAAATTCTAAGATAAAATCGGGTTGAAAGCTCAATTGCTTTTCTTGAAAAGAAGTGAGAAACTGCCGATTATCCACTTGAAACCGTCGACCACTTTGCGGATCTACGATGCTGTATTGCACATAGCCGGCTTTTTCCATCAGCATTACGCGCCAGCTAAAACGAAAGCCTTGCTCATGCCAAAAAAGCTCGCCTGGATAGGTCCAGTATCGCCAGGGCCAAAGCAATTGAAAAACGATGAAAGCACTAAAGAAATAGCGCCAAAGCGGAGCCGGTCTCAACACTGCGTGCCGCGATTTTTCATCCGCCGAAAGGCGCCCAAATACTTTTAGTAATAAGGCTTTTTGCTTCTCGGCATTTACAAATAGAAAGGCACCAACCACCATAATAAAGGGAAACATGCCTATAGGGAAAAGGATTCGGGTAAGCAGGTGAAATACTACCACCAGCACTAAGGCGAAGGGCCTACTGCGGGAAAACCATAACATAAAGGGCACTGATAAATCGTAAATAGCTCCGGCCCAGCTAAAGAAATAGGCCACCCATCTTTCTTCTAAAAAAGAACCAATTAGCGGTAAATCGTATTTGCCGGGCAACCAAGTAGCGAGCGGCTCGGCCCGCAGTAACCAATCGGAATTTAGTTTGGCCAAACCTGCGTAGAAGTACACTAAACTTACTAGGGCAAAGGGTAAGAGGTAATAGGCATTGCTCAATTTGAGCTTTAAGTTATTGGCAGACCAACCGGCATCCATAGAGAGCGCTTTATGGGCGGGCATAAAAATTAGGATAAAGGCCACCATGGAAACAAAATAATAATGATTGAGGTAGGTGGTTTTATCCATCAGCTCGATATAGGTGAAGCTGCTAAAGAAAAGGGTAGCACTAAATCGGTATTTCAAACCGAGGGCAAGACCCAATGCACTTAAACCGCAGATCAGAAAAAGAAGATAGGTCCATTCCCCCCAAGGTTTTACCCACTCAAAGCCGAGGTAGGAGAAATGAAAATCAGGTTCGATATATAGTTTTTCAATCCAGCCATTCAGCCAAAAACGGAGCATGCTGATGGTCATAATTAGACCAAAAGCAAAACGAAAAATCAGGAGGGTTGCTATAGACCGCTCCTGATTTAACCAAGTACTCCATGAAAAACTTTTAGTCGCCATCGGCATCCACATAATCCACCCGCACGTTGAGGGCCTGCATCATATCTACCTTTAGCCAGATCACATTTTGTTGGAGGGCATCATAGGTTTCGAGAAAGGGAGTGGCGTTATTTTCCAATCCCGTTTTAAAAATATTGGGCAGGTTATCGGCTTTCGCCTGAATAAGTTCGAACTGATTAAGAATGCGGCTGCTGAGTAAATCGCCACCGCGTTCTATTTTCAGATAGTCCAGATAGCTTTGCAAACTAGGGCCATCACTATCTCGATTAAAAGCAAGGCCACTAAAAAAGTTACGATGAGCAGTAAGACCTTCTAAAAACAGACTTTTACTGAGGGTATCGCTATAAACTGCTTCCACCCGCGACTCTAGCACCGAGCCGGAGAAAACACCGGCTGGAATTCCAATTTTGCCGGCTCGCAGTTCTTTTTCGTAGTGGTATACAAAGTCGTTAATGAGCTTGTTGGTAGAGGCATCGGCTCCACTCCCTTGTTGACTTACGAAAGTATCGCGGTAGCCATTTTGCCAATCCTCCAATACCGTTTTGCTGAGTGCTTCCAAACGATTAGCGAGGTACATTAAAAAGCTCAAGCGATCACCTTGCTGTACTAAGCTTTGATAGGCTGTAGTGGGATCATTACCATAAATAAGGTAATCGATGGCTGGCCAACCTTGAATATCGAAGGTGGAAGGAAGGTTTAAGCTCAAGTTTCCTTGGATAATCGCCTGATTTAATTCGGCGGTATCGCAAGGATAAATATTGGTGAAGTTGAGCAATTGCTCACTTTCGGCGGGGCCAATGGCGTAAATGCTCACCCATTGCCAACTGCGGTAAGCACTGGCATAGGCTTCACGCATGTACTGCAAGTTTTGCTCAGTAGGGTCCAGCTGAAAATTCTTGGTCGCCTGCTGAAAGTTAAGCACTTGGCCGTGGTAATTCTGATAAGCGGGAATAATCACTTCATCGGCCCAAAAGCTAAGCATGCTCGCGCGGTCGAAATCATCCGTCATTTGCTGGCCTGTGCCAGCGTCCTCTTTGCAGGACAAGATGGTGCTCAAAATGAGCACCAGTCCTGCGTATCTTCCCAATCCAAACATGAAGAATTATTTTAAGAAGCCTCGTTTAGGCTGAAGTTGAAACGAGTAGCAATATCATTGGCAATAGCATCCAAGGTGGTGGCTTTCACGTCCCATAGTCCATTAGCGCCATCACCCATTAAGTCATCAATAAAGGCTTGTACTTCGGCGGCATTAAAATAGGGCTCGCCGGTAGCAGGGTTATGGGTAAATCGTAAGCTTAGTACAAAACCATAAGCCTCGGATAGATCGTGGAAGGCCGTTCCGGTGTCACCTGCAGCCATCGTGTTTTTTCCCGCTTGTAAGTAATACACGGTGCGTACCGCTACTACCAAAGAAAGTTTTTCGCGAATGATATTGGCCTGAGCATCACGTAGGTCATAATCGCCTTCCACCAAAGCTGCGCGACCTAATTTAAAGGCATTAAAGATGTCGGCCGCAATTCCGGTAAAATCCTCATCGGCATCAACACGGGCTAAATATTTGTTTAAAAAATCATCGTCGGATCCTAAGGTTGCCAAAGGTGCAGCTCCATCGGCTGCTCCACCAAATAGGTAGCCATAAGCTTCATCCCACTTATGTTCCATATTGGTGTAGTTTTTCCCTTCAAGGAGAGTGCTAGCATCATTATCCGCTCGGTTAGTACCGGCGTCTAATACACCAGCGTCGAGGTAATTATTAGCAATTTGATCGAGCACTAAGGCACCGATTAAACCTTTTCCAAAAGCTTGGTTATACTCTAATCCTTGAGCACTAACATAACGGGCTGAGCTTCCATCCGCAATTTGTCCGGCTACTCCTGCAGCCGCTGGTCGATTAGCATTCGGGGAAATTTCGCTCACTTGATTTTCGAGTAGATCACGGAAACTCGTTTTAATGGCTGCACTTTCGGTAGCATTGCTATTAAAGTATAAGTAAGAAGCTGCAGTTTTAGAACGCAAACTCTTGGTACTGGCATTTAAAGAAGGATCTGTAAAAGGATCAACATCATTACCATTAGCATCGGCATTAGCGTACATGGCTTGTAGATCGGCATTGCTTTTGGTAAAGTCGAGCATGGCTGCATTTAGCTCCGCCCCCATCGCTAAGCGGGTAGTTTGACCGCTATAACTTACGGTGCTTTCACCATTGCGCTCAAAGCTATAAGTGGCTGGGGCTTGAATGCC
>CATMQD010000114.1 GCA_950073045.1 uncultured Flavobacteriales bacterium
TTAGCAATGGTCAAAGTACCCGTTTCGGCAGCGACCCTATTAGCGATTTAGAATTTAGACGTCCCTTCGCGGCGGCCAACGCCTGGTATCTTTTTGCCGTAAATCACTTTGATCCCTTTGCGCTTGAGCGAATTAAAAATGCTCCTCCAAAAGACCGTTTCTGGGAATAGTCCGATTATATTGCTAGAAACAATATTGCCTATAAAACGTTTAGTACAAAAGAATCAAATTGACCAAACTCACTCCAATATTAGCCTGCTTATTCTTGTTAATTTCCTGCAAACAGACCCCAGAAGAATACAGCTCTATCGACCCTAATAATTGGGAGAAAAGGCAAAGCGGCATTTCCGCGAGCGATAGCCTAATTAAGGGAAGCAGCTATCTATCCGTTTACTCCCATATTTACAGTCAAACCGAACACCGCCAACACGACCTTACCGCCACCGTAAGTCTGCGCAATATGAATAGTCGCGACAGCATTTACCTAAGTAAGGCCGACTATTACAATACCCATGGTGAGCTGATCCGTTCTTATTTCCCAAAGCCCATTTTTATTGCGCCCTTAGAAACTGTAGAAATTGTAATTGATGAAGATGATGCCCATGGTGGAAGCGGTGCTAATTTCATCTTCCAATGGCATATTCCTGAAAATAGTGAAGAACCGCTCTTTGAAGCGGTAATGATCTCCACTTCTGGTCAGCAAGGAATTTCGTTTAAAACCGAGGGGAAGAAAATCCAGCTATGATCGCAGAACTCATTACCAAAGTCCTGTTTTTAATTGCGGTAATCGACCCCCTTGGATCGGTTCCGGTTTACCTTGAAGCTACCAAGCAGTTTGATGAGAAATACCGCCGACGCATTGCCATTCGGGCCTCCATCATCGCTTTTGCCATTCTTCTGTTCTTCATCCTCGTTGGTCAAATTATTTTAGAAGGAATGGAGGTAAGCCTCGATGCCTTTCAAATTTCGGGTGGGGTAATCCTATTTCTCTTTGCCCTTACCATGATTTTCGGCGAGGGTAAGCCTGCCTACGAAAAACACCTCATCAATGATTATAAGCACGTTACTATTTTCCCGGTGGCCATTCCTTCCATCGCCTCCCCCGGGGCCATTATGGCGGTAGTACTTGCTACCGATAACCACATCTACACCATTGAAGAACAAGCCCTTACCACACTAATGGTATTAATTGTAGTGGTTTTAACTATGCTTTTATTGCTCGGTGCTACTATTGTTCAAAAGCGCATTGGCGACTACGGCATTACGGTAATTAGTAAAATAATGGGCTTAATTCTGGCATCTTACGCAATTCAAAGTATCTTAAGTGGACTAAGAGATTTCTTTGTAGTTCTCAAATAGTGGACATTAAAATTCTGATTATGAAGACCCTAAAAGGCTTATTTAGCATTCTAACTCTCGCAGCATTTAGTCTTACTTTAATGGCGCTTAGCGCTGATAAAGACTGGACCTTACGAAAAAACGAAGACGGAATTAAGGTTTACACTCGACCAGTAGCCGGCTCAGATTTAGATGAGTTTAAAGGTACTTGCACCATTAATGCTAAGCCTGTGGAACTGGCTAATCTTCTTAAAAAGGTAGAGGCCTATCCCGATTGGTTACCAAATTGCATTGAGGCTAAACTGATTAAAAGAGAAGGAAATACCCAAATTCATTACAGTCAGACTGAAGCTCCTTTCCCCGTTTCCAATCGCGATAGCTATTACCGTTATACCTATACCGAAAAAGGATCAGACATTAGAGTTAAGATGGAAGCGCTACCCGATTACGGTCCGAAAAGGGAAGATGTGGTACGCATGGAGATGGTAGAGGGCTATTGGTATTTTAAAGCTACTGCCGATGGTAAAACCCAAGTTACTTATCAAGTGCATGCCGATCCCGGTGGTTCTATTCCAAGCTGGCTAACTAACTCGGCCGTAGTAGATAACCCCTACAATACCTTAAGCATTCTCATTGATCACTTCAAATAATCGTAAGCGTCGAGAATTTTGGTCCAAATTTCGACATTAAAAAATCGATTTTGAGGCCAGCACGATTTCAAAGCATTGAAAATCAATAACAAAAAATTTACATAGCGGATATACAAGCAATCATTTCCTGTTCTACTTTTCGCCCTTTATTTCTTTGAAAAGTGAAAAAATTAGATCGCGGTTACCGCATCCCTAGTGCAGCCTATACACTACCTAAGAAGGCAGTTAAAGGCTACATTCCCATCGACCGGGCTCCAAAGGTCGGCGACCTCATATACGGTGAGGTTAAAACTATTGGTCAGCATAGCTCCCTAGAAAATAGTCAAGGACGAATACATACTATTCACCCAGGCACCAAAGCCATTTTCGCTTTGGGTAGTCGCTATGCCCCTGATTATTACGAAGGATTAATGCCCGATTCGGCCGAATTCGAGGAATTAGATCTTTTAGCTCGTTCGGGTTTAGTTGGCCAGGTTAAATCTAAAAGCGGAAAGGTTATTTCCCCTACCCGAATTAAAGTTTTAGGCTATGCTTGCGATGCCAATGGTGAGGTTTTAAACAGCCGCGATTTCAGCATTATTAAGCCTAAAAGCATTGAGAAGAAATTCCCGCGGGCGAAACTTATCCTCACGGTAGGTACGGCGATGAATTCGGGTAAAAGTGCTGCGGCTACCGCTTGTGTTTATGCGCTTTCGGTGAACGATAAAGAAGTTAGAGCATCTAAGGTAACTGGTACAGCCAGTTTAAAAGACATCTTAAGTTTTAATGATGCGGGTGCCACTCATTATTCCGATTTCTCCTTTATGGGATACCCTTCAACCTATATGATTGAAGAGGAAGAGGCAGTAGATATTTTCAATAAACTGGATTTGAAATACGCCAATAATAAAGAGAATTATTGGGTAGTTGAATTTGCGGATGGCATTAATCAGCGTGAAACAGCGATGCTATTAAATCATCCTGATGTGCGCGAGCGCATACACAAATTAATTTTCTGTGCTGCCGATTCCTTTGGTGCGATTGGTGGTTTAGAGGTTTTACGCAGCAAATTCGGTTTGGTTCCCGATGCGATTTCGGGGGTTTGTTCCTCCTCTCCGCTTCACATCAAAGAGTTGAGCGAGTACACAGACATCCCTGTATTCAACAGCCTTAATATTGTGCCCGAAGAGCTTTACCGCATTTTAAGCACTCCCCGTAAACGCAAAGCGAAATCGCTGAAGTGAAGCCCTTTGGAATTGTAATCCACGGCGGCGCGGGAACGGTCTCTAAGACCAAAATGACGAAGTGGAAGGCAGAGGCTTACAAACAGGCCTTAAAACGTGCTTATACGGTAGGCTTCTTAACGCTACAAAAAGGAGGCAGCTCCTTGCAAGCGGTAAAAGAAGCGATTATTATACTCGAAGATTGCCCCCTATTTAATGCTGGTAAAGGTTCGGTTTTTACCCATGCGGGTAGTATCGAAATGGATGCCGCATTAATGGATGGCAAACGAATGCAAGCCGGCGCTGTAGCGGGTGTACAGCAGGTTAAGAATCCAATTTTATTGGCTGAGCGAGTGCTTAAAAAATCTCGTCACGTGCTAATTAGTGGCGCTCAGGCCCTGGAATATGCGCGCGAGCAAGGTTTGGAAATTGAAGAGCAATCTTATTTTGAAGAAGAGGAACGCTTAAAGCAATACCAAAGAGCCTTGGCCAAGGATAATATTGGATTAGATCACGACGAAGAGCCCGAGAAATATGGAACCGTTGGTGCCGTGGCCCTCGATAAAAAAGGCAATCTCGCCGCCGCTACCTCTACTGGAGGCATGGTAAATAAGAAATATGGTCGGGTTGGCGATAGTCCTTTAATTGGTATTGGCACCTATGCCAACAATAATAGCTGCGCCATTTCTTGTACTGGTCACGGTGAATTTTTCATTAGATCGGTAGTAGCCCATGAAGTTTCGGCCCGCATGCTTTATAAAGGCGAGAGCCTCGAAGAAGCCAGCAACTATATTATTAAGGATGAGCTGGTGCGCTTAGGCGGAAGGGGCGGTTTAATTGGTATAGACCAAGCCGGTAACATGGTAATGCCTTTTAACACTAAAGGCATGTACCGTGGTTTTAAAAATTCTAATGGCGAAGAGTTTGTGGGTATCTTTAAGGGCTAAATAAGCCAAAGATATCTATGCTAAAATCTCAGTTTCAAATTGCTAAAATGGACTGCCCTTCTGAGGAAAGTCTAATTCGCATGAAACTGGGAGCTTTTGCCAGCATTCGGCATTTAGACTTCGACCTTGAGCAAAGGCGTTTAGAAATTTACCACGATGGTGATGCCATGGCCATCAGTGCAGCATTGGATGATCTGAAGCTAGGATCGAAATTGATCGATAGTCAAGAAGCGTCCAACGCCGCATTTAGTGCCGATGCTTCGGATCAGAGTGCGGTTTTAAAAAAGGTCTTACTCATCAATTTGACCTTTTTCATTATTGAAATCACGGCCGGCTATATCGCTCAATCCTTTAGCCTTATTGCCGATAGCTTGGATATGCTGGCCGATGCCTTGGTTTATGGCTTAAGTCTTTGGGCCGTTGGCGCCGCCATTAGTCGAAAAAAACAAGTGGCCAATTGGGCCGGCTATTTACAGATAATTTTAGCCCTAATTGGCTTTGTAGCTATTATAGAACGCTTCTTTGTGGCTGGCAGCAATCCAGACTTTAAGAGCATGATTATAGTTTCGGTTTTAGCTTTAATTGCCAATGTTTGGTGTTTGCTTTTATTACGAAATACCCGGCATAATAAGGAAGTCCATTTCCAGGCCAGCATGATTTTCACCTCTAATGATCTCCTGGTTAATTTAGGAGTTATAGTTGCTGGAATTTTAGTTTTCATTTTCGAAAGCCCCCTCCCTGATTTAATAATTGGTACTTTAGTATTCCTTCTCGTTTTGCGGGGAGCCCAAAGAATTTTAGCTTTGGCTAAAGCCTGATAACCTTAAATCTTGCATTATGAAAACCTTAATCGCTTTACTGCTTTTTAGCGGTAGTCTCTTTGCTCAATTACCGAAAGCTCCCTCTAATCAATCTTTACGTTTTGATTTCGGCACTGGAATAGTACCCTATAATACCATTGGTGCTGGACTCTATTTTAGCGCTGGCTATCAATATAGTGGTACAAATTACCCTTGGCGCATCAATCCTTCTATTCAATTTGGTGTTTTGCCAAGCGATTTTCTAATCGATGAAATTGGCACCATGAGTGCTACTAGCACCAGTATCAAATTAATGTTCTACTATCAGATTTTCGAATTGGGGAATATTTCTTGGGACCTAGGAGTTGGTCCGGCCTATAATTACTTTGCCGCGGATGTCGAAAATCTTTCCAACGATCCCGAATACCGCGACCCCTTTAGTTATTCTGAATCGGAAGCACGTTTATTTATTGCGCTTAATCTTCGCATACCTATGGGCAACAAAGGTTCCGAGTTCATTATAATGCCGAGTATTGCGGCTGATAAAAGGTATGTAGAAGAGTATTACTTAGGCATTGGCTATAGTTACCTGATCGGTGATTAGAGGAGCGGCACCACCAATACTGGGATTTTAGAATTGCTTACTACAAAGTTTGGCCAAGCCCTGCATCAACAAAAACTCAGTATCTTAAAATGATCTAATTTTAGAGGGCAAGACCTGTGAATCTCTTGCCCTCGCTTTTTAGGCTATGCTTAGACTAATTACTTTGATATTATTTCTGGCCGTCAACACCTTGGCCGCTCAAAATTATTCCCAAATAAACTGGGGGAGCTCTATTCCTTTAGGTGCATCTCAAGCTTCTAAGGTAATAAATGACACCTTAGTTAGCTTAAGCTACGCTGATGGAAATTTTAGACAAGCCATTTTCCGAAGCTTTAATCGATCAGGGAATGTGCTTGATTCTAATACAGTTGAAATTGATACCTCCTTTTCTGGGGTCTTTTTTCTCAAGAATTCGTTTACGGCCTCAAAAAACAGCATTTTTGGGATTTTGGATTACACAAAAAACAATGGCGACAACTACCCAGTCCTCTATAAACTAAATAAAAGTTTAGACACGATTAAAACTATCGCTTTTAGACCGGACACCACTCTTGACTATGGATCACAAGATATACTAATCGAAGACAGTTCAATCACCATAATGGGCCATCAAGCTGGAGCGGATAAAAAATTAAAGCTCTTCCTCGCTCGCTATGACACGGATTTGAATTTTCAATGGTCAAAAACCATAAGCGATTTTAGAACAATTTCTACTCCAGGCTCATTTCAAGGCTATTACCCCTATCGATTGCGCAGAATGGGTAATAGTTATTTTTTGACCGGTCGCTGTTTATATATAGATCATTTCGTGGAAAGCTATTTAGTGAAAACCGATCTAGCGGGGAATAAGATCTGGGATAAAAGGTATCGCTATATCGACTCCAATACTGTGAGCTTTGAGATTTTACCCTTAGGTAACGATAGCCTGATTCAAGTTTTACTGTATCGCAGTCGTAGTCGAAATGGATTTGGTTACAATAAGATGTTCATGCGAATTCTAGACAGCAATGGCAATACCATAGATTCTACCTTTTTCCCAGATGAAGAAATTGGCTATGAGATATCTAATGCCTTCTTAGACCACCAGGGCAATATTTATTTGGCCGGGTATTATTTATCAAACAGCGGATTCAGGGGGCTAATTTGGAAACTCGATAAAAATATGAATACCATTTGGAGAAGGGTGTATTTCTACCAAAATGGAGATATTGAGGACAATAGCTGGCTCTATAAAATCCACCCTTGGAGCGATGGAGGATTGGTGGCTACCGGAGTTTATTATGATCGTTATTTAAACCCAGGTCCGAAATCCCACTATTTATGGCTATTAAGTGTAGACAGCGCCGGTTGCTTAGGTGGCGATTGTGGTAGTGATATTGGCTATTTAGAATGGGCCTTAGCTGATGAAAATGTGAGCCTTTACCCAAATCCTGCACAGGAGAAAATTACTTTAAAAATTCCTCAATCTAGTTCTGAGAATAGCACGGCCGAAGTTCACATCTATTCCCAAAATGGCAGTTTGGCTAAATCAGCATCCCTATCATTTAACAAGGGAGAGGCAAGCCTAAATATCCTAGAACTTAATGCTGGCAGCTACATCCTAGAAATGCGAACTGAGAACAAACTGTTTGTCAAGCGTTTTGTGAAGAATTAACCCTTAATCTAAAGGCACCACCAATACTGGGATTTTAGAATTGCGAATAATGCTATTCGAAACGCTGCCGAGCAAGGCTTTGTAAATAAAATTATGTTCGTGGTGACCACAAATAATCATATCACACTCTAATTTCTGAGCCTCCTCCACCACCATATCGGTAGTAGCGCCTTGCACCAATAAGGCTTCGGCTTCTACATTTTTAGATTTTAGCGAGTCGGCGAAATCACCAAGCATTCGATGCTCTTCCCGCAGTTCATTGGCACGAACATCTCTTACATATTGGGGACCAACGGCGTAACCAATATAATCGGGTTCGGGCGCAGCAATATGCACTACCCAAACTTTGGCATTAAAGGCTAGGGCCATTTCGGTGGCTTTCGCTAGCAGTAATTTGGCACCAGGATCAAATTCTACGGAGACTAAGATATTTTTCATGACAAGGGTAATAATCCCTCTAAGTTCGAGCTTAATCCCTAAAAAATCAATGATTTATTCATTTAAAAAGAGCTTCTTCCTAAATTGGACTATTATATCTCCTCATGATTAAAAACTTATTCGTCCTTCTGCTGACCAGTTGCTTAGCGCGCGCCCAAAGTGGTGATTTAGGATTTACTTTAAGCAAAGCGCAAGCGGAACAAGACCTCGAAACTTTATTCCAAAGTCTCCAAAACATTCATCCCGCCCTCTACCAGTTTCAATCGGAGGAAGAATTCATCAAAGCCAAAAATCAAATTATTGCTAGTCTTGAAGATTCCATCAGCGAGTTAGAACTACATCGCCAAATTCGTGAGTTTATACATCAAATCGGCTGCGGACATACCACGGCTTTACCCTCCCAATCTTGGTATGCCGAACAAAAAGAAAATTCAAAAATTATCCCCTTAAGGGTTTTTGTAAATCAAGGTGAGCTCTTTATCCGAAAAGCGTTTGATAAAGATTCTTTGCTTTATCCGGGTCAAAAAATAAAATCTATAGATGGCCGTCCCTCCAAAGAGATTATGGCAGATATGTTAGCCATCCAAGAGTTAGATGGCATTAGCGAGGCCTACAGTATCCACAGGATACAAAGACTTTTCAGCACTTATCACCTCTTTTTATACGGCCGAAGAGATGAATATCAAATCACTGTGGTGGATAGTTTAGGAAGGGAGTCTCAGCTTAAGCTGAAAGCTGGACTTTACGGCATCCCCCCTCGTTTAAGACCAGAAATTGCTGAAGCCGACATCAGTATGGATGGTTCTTCCTTTTATATACTCGATGAGTATGAAGGTTGGGCTTTAATGGACCACAATAGCTTTTCTTCCTCTGGCTATAAAAAGTACTATCGCAAGGTTTTTAAAAGAATAGAGGAAGAGCAAATCAATCACCTTGTTTTAGATTTAAGAGCCAATGGCGGAGGCTATTTCCCCAATGGAATGCGCTTATTGCGCTATCTTTTGGCAGATGAATTTCAGTTCGCCTTCAACCGTCCAGCGGGGAAAGTCAAAAAATCCGATCAACTAAATATGCCCTTTACTAGCCGTATGACGCGTTTTGCCTTTGGCCTAATGCCCGATCGCGATAAGGAGGATCCTCGACGGAACTATGAGCTGAGTTTTAAACCAAAGAAAAGGCGCTATACTGGAAAGCTCTATGTAATTACGGATGGCGGTACCTTTTCCATGGGCAGCTATGTGGCTACTATGCTAAAGCACCATCGCGAAAGCACCTTTATTGGCAGTGAAACTGGGGGTGGCGAAAGTGGTTCTAATGCGGTTTTAATGTACACCCTCAGCTTGGCCAATAGCGGAATTCGGGTGCTTATCCCCTATTACCATTTAGATCATAAGGTAGAAACCCAAGTAGCCGGACATGGCGTAGCGGTGGATATTCCGATCCACTATAAGGTGGAAGATTGGCTCTTACAGAGAGACCTGGAACTTGATTACTTATTGACTAATTTTAGCGGGCATGAAACAAGCAGAACTGATTGATCACTGCCGTGAGCTGCTCAATGAGGGCCAAGAGCGAAAGGATTTACGGGAATTTCTCCAGACTCAGTCCCTGGACCTAGAAATGCAAAAACACATTTTAAAGGAGGCCGATCATTTGCATTTAATGGACCTCCGACATAAACGTCCGGAACCCAAAAGGCAGCGCCCCAATTTCATTTGGTTCTTCCTCGTACTGGGAGCCCTGCTATTCTTTTTATACCTAGTAGTAATGGGCTATGCCCAAGCCGGTATATTAATCTTTGTGCTCATCTACCTCTCGCTCCGTCGTTTTAGAGCTAGTCGCACTAGCGAGCGGAATGACTATTTTCAGCCTTTTAAGAAGTAAATTTATTTGGAGCAAACGTAAAGCACCTCTCCTTTCATAAGGCTGTAGCGCTTTATTTCCTCGGGACTAAAAGCCTCATCCACTGCAAAAGCCTCTACTTTAAAACCTTCTTCGCGCAAGCGATCGGGATAGTCGCTACCGTATTGGCGCACGTGATCGTACTGTCCAAAACGACGAATACGTTCTTCTGGATCGGTAATGCTTGGATCTTCGTCCGTTACCTTAACCCCCGCCTTAAAAGGCACCTGCATAATCGCTAAACCACCGGGTTTTAATACGCGGCAGAGTTCACGCATACACTGGCGGTCATCGGTAACATGCTCTAAAACATGATTGCAAAAAACCACATCAAAATGATTGTCTTCGTACTGAATATCATGGATATCCATTTTCACATCGGCAATCGGTGAATCTAAATC
The DNA here is from genome assembly GCA_950073045.1 of uncultured Flavobacteriales bacterium. Taxonomy (GTDB): domain Bacteria; phylum Bacteroidota; class Bacteroidia; order Flavobacteriales; family Schleiferiaceae; genus Croceimicrobium. The sequence continues at coordinate 9,937 of CATMQD010000114.1, forward strand.
AGCGGTTAAGTAATCGAGGTTTTTCATCTTGCGGAAGCGGCCGTAGAAACATTGTTCGGGAGCCACATGCAACACGCTTTGCTTTTCGCTAAAAAAATTGCTGCGCTTTTGCAGATAAAGCCATAGTAAACGGTGGCGCTCTAAAGATAGTGAGGCCGGTGCCAAGGCATTCTCGCGCTGCCGACCTTTATAACCATAGGGCAAAAGCTTCCGGTACTTGCGGCCATCAATGGGATCTTGAAAATTATCTCCCTTATAAAATAAAGCTAAGATTGGCGCTGCCATATAAGACAGGCGAATTAGCATGGGCCGCGGAATAGTATTCAGGGCAAATTTAAATAGCGATTTTATCATTCTTAGGGATTTATGCCCAGGGCCTCATACACATAATCGAAGGTGGAAAGTATTTCGGGCTTGCCATCTACCATGGCCACATCATGCTCGAAATGCGCCGCTGGTTTACCATCTACGGTATTGATGGTCCAGCCATCG
>CATMQD010000115.1 GCA_950073045.1 uncultured Flavobacteriales bacterium
AGGCAAACTGGCATGCTTAGGGCTGTGCTTTAAAAGGAACAAAGCCTTCTCAACATCCATTCCGCGAACCATATCTGCTACCAATCGCATTTTACGAGGACTGGTAGGGTAATTGCGCAACTGAGCACTGGCTACCGTCTTGCGGGCCTCTTTTCTTGCTTCAGCAGCTTGTTTCTTTCTGGATCCCATAACCTATTCTTAGCGCTTACCTTTATCTTTCTTATTTCCACCGTGACCACGGAAAGTACGCGTCAATGCAAATTCACCGAATTTGTGACCAACCATGTTCTCAGTTACAAAAACTGGAACAAAAGTTCTTCCGTTGTGCACTGCTATGGTCTGACCCACCGCTTCGGGAAAGATCATGGAAGCACGGCTGTAAGTCTTAATTACGGACTTCTTACCGCCTTCGGCCTGAGCCAAAACACGCTTTTCCAGCTTATGGTGAATAAATGGACCTTTCTTTAATGATCTCGCCATAGCTAATTATTTTTTACGTCTTTCAATGATATACTTGTTCGAAGCCTTCTTAGGAGTTCTGGTTTTGTAACCTTTCGCAGGAACTCCTGTACGTGAACGTGGATGACCACCACTAGCACGGCCTTCACCACCACCCATGGGGTGATCAACCGGGTTCATAGCAACACCACGTACGCGAGGACGACGACCTAACCAGCGACTGCGACCTGCTTTACCGCTGCGCTCCAATTGGTGATCAGAGTTTCCAATCGCACCAATTGTTGCTTTACAGGTAATTAAGATCATACGGGTCTCACCACTTGGCATCTTGATGATTGCGTATTTCCCATCACGTGCAGCCAATTGAGCAAATGAACCAGCAGAACGAGCAATAATTGCACCCTGTCCAGGACGCATCTCGATACCACTAATTACCGTACCCAATGGGATATTTTCTAAGAGAAGGGTATTACCGATTTCCGGTGTAGCCTTTTCTCCACTCATTACTTGTTGTCCTACTTGTAAACCGTTTGGAGCAATAATATATCGCTTTTCACCATCGGCATAAACTAATAAAGCCACGCGAGCTGATCGGTTTGGATCATACTCGATGGACTTTACAGTTGCAGGAATACCATCTTTATCACGCTTGAAATCGATTACACGATAACGGCGTTTATGACCACCACCTAATTGGCGCATGGTCATTTTACCGGTATTATTTCGTCCGCCCGACTTAGACTTCCCTTTAATAAGGGACTTCTCAGGCTTGCTGGCGGTTACAGTTTCAAACTGACCTGCAACTTTAAAACGCTGTCCGGGAGTAACCGGATTTAATTTACGTACAGCCATAATTAAATTTCGCTATAGAGGTCAATAGTTTCACCACTGCGAACCTGCACAATGGCTTTCTTATACTTACCAGTGTTTCCACGAGTAACACCTTGCTTGGTATAGCGCATCTTGCTTTTACCTGGCATTACCATAGTGCGAACACTTTCTACATTAACTCCGTAGAGTTCTTCCACTGCTTTGCGGATATCAACCTTATTTGCATCCACAGCCACTACGAAAGCAAAACGATTGTTGTCTTCGCTATCGGCGGTAGCCTTCTCAGTGATAATTGGTCTGATCAAAATGCCCATGGTTCTCTATCTTAAAACAGTTTCAAGCTTCCCCAACGAATCTTCAGACAAAATCACTGTTTGCGCATTCATAATTGCATAAGTGTTTAATTCTGAGATATTTAGAACGTTGGAACCCTTAAAATTTCGGGACGACAAATATACAGCTTTATTTGACTCACCAAGCACTAGTAATGATTTTTTATCTTGAAGGCCTAAGGCACTCAAAATCTGCACATAAGTTTTAGTGTTTGGCTTGTCCATTTCAAGCGCTTCTAATACCACGATATTCTGGTTTCCGGCCTTCTGACTTAGAGCAGAACGACGCGCTAAAGCTTTCAACTTTTTGTTGAGTTTGAAGCTGTAATTACGAGGACGAGGACCGAATACAGTACCACCACCACGTTGAACAGGACTCTTTAAAGATCCTACACGGGCATTACCAGTTCCCTTCTGACGGAAGAACTTCTTAGTGGTACGAGAAATCTCAGCACGCTCTTTCGCTTTATGCGTTCCTTGGCGCTTATTCGCTAAGTGTTGCTTTACATCAAGATACAATGCATGTTCATTTGGCTCAATCGCAAAAAACTCATCAGCCAAGGTCACCTTACGTCCGGTATCTTTACCTTCTTTATTTAATACTGCTACTTCCATTACTTGGTGATAATTAGGATTGAGTTCTTAGGACCTGGTACAGACCCTTTAACAACCAAAAGGTTCTTCTCAGCATCAACCTTAAGTACACGGAGGTTTTCCACCATTGTCATGGCACCACCCATACGGCCGGCCATTCGCATACCTTTAAATACACGTGATGGATCCGAACCAGCACCAATAGAACCAGGAGCTCTAAGACGGTTATGCTGACCGTGGGTAGCTTGACCTACACCACCAAATCCGTGACGCTTTACTACACCTTGGAAACCTTTTCCTTTGGATGTACCGGAGATATCAACGAACTGACCTTCTTGTATGAATTGGTCAATGCTAATTTCCATACCTTCCTTCAATTCGATATCCTTGAAGTCAGCATCGAATTCACGTACTGTTTTACGAGGACTTACTCCAGCTTTTTTGAAGTGACCCTGCATTGAGGCAGGTACACGGCTTTCTTTTTGCTCACCGTGTGCTAACTGAACGGCATCGTAACCGTCTTTCTCAGTGTTCTTGATCTGGGTAACCACGTTGGGTTCTACTTCGATGACGGTACACGGTAAGTTTTTACCGTTTTCGTCAAAGAGGCTTGTCATCCCGATCTTTTTACCGATCATTCCAGGCATTTGACAATCTATTTATAATTAATACTAAATACTTAAACCTTGATCTCTACTTCCACTCCACTTGGTAGCTCGAGCTTCATCAAAGCATCAATTGTTTTTGATGAAGAACTGTAGATATCCAACAATCTCTTGAAGGAAGACAGTTGAAACTGCTCACGTGACTTTTTATTCACGTGAGGTGAACGTAATACCGTGTAAATACGCTTATTGGTCGGTAACGGAATTGGACCGTTAACGATCGCACCGGTACTCTTTACGGTCTTTACGATCTTCTCAGCACTCTTATCCACTAAATTGTGGTCGTAAGACTTCAGCTTAATGCGAATTTTCTGACTCATCTTCTAAATAAAATCTTAATCGTTACCCTTAATTTTTGCGATCACATCCTCGGCAATGTTCTTTGGAGCCTCTGCAAAGTGAGAGAATTCCATAGTAGAAGTTGCACGACCAGATGAGTTAGTACGCAAATCGGTTACATAACCAAACATTTCTGATAATGGCACTTTAGCCTTGATCGATTTACTGTTGTTACGATCACCCATGCCTTCAACAACACCGCGACGACGGTTCAAGTCACCTACGATATCACCCATATACTCTTCTGGAGTTAAAACCTCCAACTTCATAATAGGCTCTAATAATGCAGGAGAAGCTTTTGGAATCGCATGACGGAAAGCCATTTTGGCTGCAACCTCAAAAGAAAGTTGATCGGAATCCACAGGGTGGAAAGAACCATCCTTAAGGGTAACCTTTAAACTATCCATTGGGTATCCGGCTAATACACCGGTATCCATAGCATCTTTAAATCCTTTCTCTACAGAAGGAATAAATTCTTTCGGTACGTTACCACCTTTCACCTCATTCACGAATACCAATCCTGGTTCTTCGCTATCACTTGGCTCAATGGTTACAACGATATCAGCAAACTTACCACGACCACCAGTCTGCTTCTTGTACACCTCGCGGTGATCAACAGAACCAGAAATCGCCTCTTTGTAAGAAACCTGAGGTGCACCTTGGTTTACCTCTACCTTGAACTCACGACGCATACGGTCGATAAGAATGTCCAAGTGAAGCTCACCCATACCAGAGATTACAGTTTGACCTGTATCCTCATCAGTATGCACGCGGAAGGTTGGATCCTCCTCAGCTAATTTTGCTAAGGCCATACCCATTTTATCCACATCGGCTTTAGACTTAGGCTCTACCGCTAAACCAATTACTGGTTCTGGGAAGTCCATAGATTCTAATACGATTGGCGCATTTTCAGCACAAAGGGTATCACCAGTTTTAATATCCTTAAATCCTACCAAAGCACCGATATCACCAGCACCTAATTGGTCGATTTGATTTTGCTTGTTAGAGTGCATCTGGAAAATACGAGAGATACGCTCTTTTTTACCGGTACGAGAGTTCTTTACATAAGAACCTGAAGGAAGCACACCTGAATAAGCACGAGTAAAGCACAAACGACCTACGAATGGATCGGTAGCAATTTTAAATGCTAATGCGCTAAATGGCTCATCGTAATTTGGCTTACGCTTTTCTTCCTCACCAGTGTCTGGGTTGGTACCAACAATTGCCTCAATATCGGCAGGAGCTGGCATCAATTCCATTACCATATCCAACATGGCCTGAACACCTTTATTCTTAAAGGCAGAACCACACATCATTGGAACCACTTTGTTGGCAATAGTTGCCTCACGAAGAGCATCTAAGATCTCACGCTCAGTCAATGACTCAGGATCCTCGAAATACTTCTCCATTAAGGTATCGTCAAATTCAGCTACAGCTTCGAGTAATTTCTCGCGGTATTCGGTAGCTTCATCTAACATATCGGCAGGAATTTCAACTTCGCTGAAAGTCATACCCATATCCTCTTCGTTCCAAACTACTCCACGGAAGTTGATCAAGTCAACCACTCCTTTAAAGTCAGCTTCGGCACCGATAGGTAATTGAAGTGGTAAAGCGTGGCTTCCCAACATTTCTTTTACCTGAGCACATACGTTAAGGAAATCAGCTCCTTGACGGTCCATTTTGTTCACAAAACCAATACGTGGAACGTTATAATTATTCGCTAAACGCCAGTTGGTTTCAGATTGAGGCTCAACCCCATCTACTGCAGAGAACAAGAATACTAGACCATCCAAAACACGAAGTGAACGGTTTACCTCTACGGTAAAGTCAACGTGTCCAGGAGTATCAATAATATTAATGTGGTAGTTATCACCACGGTAAGGCCAGCTTAGAGTAGTGGCAGCAGAGGTAATGGTAATTCCACGCTCCTGCTCTTGCTCCATTCAGACCATGGTAGCTGCACCATCGTGCACCTCACCAATTTTATGACTTACACCACCGTAATAAAGGATACGCTCGGTAGTGGTAGTTTTACCCGCGTCGATATGCGCTGCGATACCAATGTTACGGGTGTATTTTAAATCTCTTTTTGCCATGATTTGTTCTTCCTATTTAGAGGGATTTAGAATCTGCCAAAGTGAGCAAAAGCTTTATTCGCTTCCGCCATTTTATGAGTATCCAGTCTTTTCTTAACCGCAGCACCTTCTTCTTTAGCGGCAGCCATAATCTCTGCTGCTAAACGATTAGCCATTGCTTTCTCATTACGCTTACGAGCATAAGAGATTAACCATTTCATGGCTACAGAAACTTTACGATCTGGACGAATTTGCACAGGAATCTGGAAGGTAGCACCACCAACACGCTTAGAACGTACCTCAACGTGAGGCATAACGTTATTAAGGGCTTCTTTCCACAATTCTAAACCATTGCCCTCTCCGGTTTTCTCGGAAACGATATCAATGGCATCATAAAAGATGCGATAAGAAGTACTCTTCTTACCATCAAGCATCATCATATTTACAAAACGAGTTACCAGTGGCTCACCGAATTTGGGATCTGGTAATAGAGGTCTTTTTTTAGCTCTTGCCTTTCTCATGTCTTAATACCGGTTAAAGGGTTATTTTTTCGCTTTAGGACGCTTAGCACCGTACTTAGAACGACGTTGCATTCGACCATTTACACCTGCGGTATCAAGGGCACCGCGCACAATGTGATAACGCACACCTGGTAAGTCTTTCACACGACCCCCACGCACTAACACAATGCTGTGCTCCTGTAGGTTGTGACCCTCACCAGGAATGTAGGCATTCACCTCATTACCATTGGTTAGACGTACACGCGCTACTTTACGCATGGCTGAGTTCGGCTTCTTAGGAGTGGTGGTATACACACGCGTACATACTCCACGACGCTGTGGCGAAGACTGCAAGGCTGCAGACTTACTCTTCTTAGTAATCTTAGTACGGCCTTTTCGTACTAACTGCTGAATCGTTGGCATACACCTTTATATATAAGCTATTTATAAATTTGGCTACCCCATATTTTTGGGGACTGCAAATGTAGAACAATTCAACAACGTGGCAAGGCCTTGAGAAAAAATGTTTTAGCCTTTTGCTCAGAGACTTAGCTAAAAGGTTAAAAACTCAGGATTAACGGCTATTTTGACCTTTATCGAGTGCACAAAAATAGCTAGATTTTTAGGCCCAATAAAATTCTGCCCTCCTCCCTTTTCAGAAAAAGAACCAGATTCTTGAGGATTTGAAGTTTTAGGTAGGGCTAAACCTTAGCCGATTCCATTAATGCCTTAATTATAGTTTCATGATTCGCTCCGAATAGAATTCCCCATCAGAATTTTGAATCTGTAATAGATAAAGACCCGGTTTCAGATCTTCTAAATCCAGCTCAAAGGCTTTACTAAGTTCTTCACTTAGTACTTCCTCTAAATAAAGACGTCCCTCTAAATCGTGTAAACTAACGCGCAGCCATTTAGAAGCAATGTCGAATTCCACTTGAAGAACCCCGGAACTTGGATTAGGGTATACCTTAATCTCATTTGTATTGACTTCTGCAGTAGTATCCTGAAAGACTGGGTTGTTCTGTTTCGCTACTAAAAAATTGGCCTGATAGCCATTCTGTTGATCTTGACAAAAACTGCGGACTTGAGCATTAGATTGCTCTACAATGGCAGGAAATTGAAAGGGATGCTCATTTATCCTCACAATAGTATTAAGAGGGAGCCTTGCTTGTGGATGCACTTTTACTTCATCTTTAGCCTCTAGGACTAATGTCATTCCCGGCGGCACAGTAATATTTCCATAAACTTCAATATTCTCGGCCTTTACCTGAATTTCATTTGCCACCGTAGCAAACACCTTCTTGGATGAACTATTCAATAACTCATCTTTCAGCACCAGGGTACCAGGTTGGTACTTCTTTAGATCATTAGCAGCTTCATCATCAATATAATTAAGATAATCAATGCCTTGTGCCTCGTCCAATAGATTGTAAGTAAATACCTGAGTGTTTCGAACCTTTTCGCCGCTGTATGAAACTTGATCAAAGCCCACATCAACTAATATCTTCAATCGTGCCTTTACCAAACGATTCTCCAAAAGCTCTGCTAGCATGTGGGCTGGAGGATAATTTTGATGGGGATTGCTATTTCTATAAGCTGTGTTAATATTTAGAGCCATTAGTAGCTCACCAAAATCTTCGATTGGATACCACTTTGTTTTAAAGACCTTCTCGTTGGCCGCAAAATTCGGATGATAGGCAGCAACATTTGTTTTATAACCGTGGAATTGCTTAAGGTTCCCTTCTACTGATTCATAAAAATCTAAAGCAGGGTTATTAAAAAAACCTTGGGCATTTGGATCAAAATCCGGATCATAGTCTTCTATACTTTTATACTCCAGTTCGAGCATTACTAGCACCTCCGTATTTTCATAATCAATATCTAAGGCAGGGTTCAACTTGTATTTTAATGGTGCATCAAGCTTAATCAGCAATTCCTTATTGTAGCGCCACTCCTCATAATCTGCAACGGGCATTGGTCCACCTTCCCAGTCTTGAAACCGCCCTTTCCATTCCCACTCCGTCTCTGGTTGATAGATTTTAAACTTTGGAGTTTCTAAAAGCGCAAAGATTCCCATGGCCTCGTTATAAGCGGGGTAGTTAAAGGGGCTAATAGGAGTGCTAGATTTATTAGACCCTGGATTTATAAAAGGCCCTAGCTCTACCAAAACATCCGAATCGACAATGGTTCCGCTGAACCTCATTTCACTATATGCGGCGGTTGGAGTGCTTGGTCTAACCGGTTTATTGAAAGCTTTAGGAAAAAGCTGCATACTTAACATATCAAATCCTCCACCAAGTAGTTTACCTGCGTTAGACTTTATATCCTTTTCTATAGATCCATAATCATAGCGACGCATGGTTACTGTATCATCATTCACCCTTACGTCAACAATAAAATTTGAGCCCGCGATCTGCTGTCCATCATAATAGGGACCCGCTGGAATAGTACCGAACTCTTTAGGGAATTCGGGTAAAGAGGAAGGAGCTCGGTACCGAAAGGAATATTCCTTGGAGGCTGGAGTAAGTCCAATATCAGCGCCCAATAGAGCTAAAGTAGAAGCCCAATTGCCGTAGTCTAATACTCCAGTTTTCAAATAATCCTTTACGCTATTTAAGCCAAGACGAATAATTGAGTTCTCTAGAGAATTGTAATCCTTTAAATCTTGGTTGTAACGTTGAAGACGATTTTGATAATCTTCAATCAACTTATCAGTTTTATGATACATCGCCTGCCCACCACTTTGAGCGGTTTCTTTTATAGCATGCACACTTAAAAAGTTTTGATCATATGTACTGCGACCTGTTGAAGGATCTGCTATGGGCAGAATTAAACTTACACCGCGTCCGTAAAGATTAACATCAAGGGCTTCACTTCCAGCAATTTCAATCCTAAATTGACTAGAAAAATCGCAAACACAAGGATCAAAAGCCATTTGGAAATCAACTGACATCCATTGTCTAATATTCGGGGACATGGCCTGTTGACTTTTCACAAAATATGCTGAGGTACTTATATCCAAAGCTTGATCTAATCCATTTACTAATCTCAAGTTTCCTGAAAGCTCATTTCGATCATCTAAAAAAGTAAGTTCAATACTCGCGTTATCATAGGCTCCTAGTGGCGCAAATACATTCACAAATACGCGCATCACTCCTCGATATCGATTGTAAAGAATTATGTAAGGAGCGCGAGGTGATTCCACCCCTGTTGAATATTTAATTAATCTATTGGCATTAACCGAATTTACAGCTTCACCATTTGGGTAATAGCCAGTACCAAGCCATAAAAGCTCCCAACCATCCTCCCAATGGAAGTCGCGAGCATGATAATTTGAACTTGGCTCGTATAGGTAGTTGTAATGCCCAGAACCACCATCCAAAAAGGGGTTTTTCATTGTAAACACTACTCCTGTGAAATCGGGGATTAGCCAACCGCCGTTGGGCTCTAAAGCAATAGGGACAAAGCCTAAATTATCGGTCTCACCCCAATCAAAAGTATTAAGCCAAGGATTTATAGTCGTACTACCGTTTAGCAAATGATCGAATTCGGTATTCACCGGGTTTGCAGGGTTTGTGCTTATACCCCTAACACATTGAGCATCTATACTGAAACAAAAGCCCAGATATAAGACGAGGGAATAATAAATATGTTTCATAATGACATGACTTAATTGTTTTAACACCTTCTACATAAAAAACAGTCCTAATGTAAATCAATTACGTGCTACCTAATGGGCGATACCCAATGTTAGGGAATCACCCTCCCGTGAAAAACATGATGCTGTCTCTTTAAATAATAATCTAATTCGATGCTTTGCTCTTCTGGCTTCAAATAGGCTACACCTTTTGGTCTTGAGCCTCCTGACCCATTGAATGCCACCCTTTTATTTGCAAGACCAATTAGACTAGTCCGCACGGTATCAAAGCCAACAATTGAATCCAAATTGGGCGCGAGCAGATTTATACCAAAGAGTTGCTCTCCTGCACAGGCTTGGGTAAAATGGAAGTCAGCAAAAATAAATTCGATCTCTACTGAATCTTGTTCAAAACCCTCAAATACACCACGAAAACGATTGCTAATCATCAAATCACAAGGCTCCACTACATAGAAATATTTCATCACCGAATCCTCCCCATCATCATTAGGCTGGCAATCCAAATTGGGGTCCTTATTTACCTTTAGGGCTGCGGTGTATCGACCTACTGGAAGATTAATTAGGGTTCTCCCTACAAGGGAGTCCCCATATCCCTCTATCAGTTCGGTGCCTAAATACCATTTATAATAGGCTTCCTTTTCTTTAGCTTTAAAACGGAGAAATTCCCCTGATAAAAACAGGCTATCTTCTATGAAAATTTCACGAACCTCTGGCAAGACACCAAATCGATTGCCAATCGCGAAGTCAGCACTAACTTCCGTTTCCCCATAACATGGATCATAATTCTCACAATCGGGATTTGCAGGATCCCAACATATTTGATCCCCTTGCTCTTTACGACATGCTACCAATACTAAAAAGACTAGGAGTGTAATTAGAAAGTACCTCATTCAATTACAATTCCATTAAAAACTCTTTCTATATTTTGGAAGGAGTAGTCTACATGAATAGTGCCTTTTTCACGAT
>CATMQD010000116.1 GCA_950073045.1 uncultured Flavobacteriales bacterium
GGCCGTGGCCCTAGTAAAAGAACTATTAGGTGTGCCAGAAGGTTACTCGGTACTTTTTCTGCAAGGGGGTGCTTCCTTACAGTTTGTAATGACCGCCTTTAACTTAATGAAGGAGGAAAACGGAAAAGCCGCTTATTTAAACACCGGAACCTGGAGTAGCAAAGCCATTAAAGAGGCAAAGCGCATGGGTGAGGTAGTAGAAGTGGCATCTTCTAAGGATAACAACTTCAACTATATTCCAAAAGGATTTGATATTCCTGCCGATGTAGATTATTTCCACAGCACTTCCAACAATACCATTTTCGGAACTCAAATCAAGGATTTCCCGAAAACGGATGTGGTGAAGGTTTGCGATATGTCATCGGATATTTTTAGTCGCCAAATTAATGTGGCCGACTTTGACATGATTTACGCCGGTGCCCAAAAGAATATGGGACCAGCTGGTGCTACCTTAGTAATTGTTAAGGATGAGATCTTAGGTAAATCTGGTCGTGATATTCCGGCCTACCTCGATTATCAAATTCATATTGATAAGGAGTCGATGTTTAACACGCCTCCCGTATTTGCTTTTTACGTATCGATGTTAACCCTACGTTGGTTAAAGAGCATCGGTGGTGTGGCTGAGATGGAGAAAATCAATCAAGCAAAAGCCGATTTATTGTACAATGAGATCGATCGTAACTCGAAGTTTTACGGTACCGCCGAAAAAGAAGATCGCTCTAATATGAACGCTTGTTTCCTAGCCCATGAAGGTGTAGATACTGCCGTATTCGATGAAATGTGGAAAGCAGCCGGGATTAACGGACTTAATGGTCACCGTTCCGTGGGTGGTTACCGCGCTTCCATGTACAATGCTCTTCCTTTAGAAAGCGTGCAAGTACTAGTTGATGTAATGCAAGAATTCGAAAAGAAATAAAGAGATGATTAAAGTATTAGCAAACGACGGAATTTCAAAAAGCGGTGAAGATGCTTTAAAAGCAGCCGGAATTGAAATCGATACTACCAAAGTGGCGCAAGAGCGTTTAGCCGAGCACATTAACGAAAATGATGTGGATGTGCTTTTAGTACGTTCAGCTACCAAAGTGCGCAAAGATTTAATCGATGCTACTAAAGGTAAGTTGAAGTTCATCGGACGTGGTGGCGTTGGTATGGATAATATCGATGTAGATTACGCTCGCGAGCAAGGAATGATCGTGCAGAATACCCCAGCCGCAAGTACTCGTTCGGTAGCTGAGTTGGTATTTGCTCACCTTAGTGGCATGGTTCGTTTTGTTTTCGATGCCAATCAGAAAATGCCTTTGGAAGGCGATTCTAACTTTAAGGTTTTAAAGAAAAACTACGGCGCTGGAACCGAATTAAAAGGAAAAACCTTGGGAATTATTGGTTTTGGTCGTATCGGACAAGAGGTAGCGAAAATTGCCTTGGGTTACGGTATGACGGTAAAAGCAGTAGATCCTTATGTAGAGTCTGCAGATATCGAACTTGATTTCTTCGATGGCCAGAAAGTGAAGTTTACTATCGTTCCTGAATCGATGGATGCCGTTTTAGCCGCTTCTGATTTTATTAGTCTTCATATTGCTGGCGCTGGAAAAGCTGTTATTGGCAAAGCGGAAATCGAGAAGATGAAAGATAATGCTGGAATCATTAATACCGCTCGTGGTGGAGTAGTGGATGAGGATGCTTTATTGGAAGCCTTAGAAAGCGGTAAGCTTAAATACGCTGGTTTGGATGTGTTTGTAAACGAACCTACTCCAGCTATGAAAGTTTTAATGAGCCCTTATACCTCATTAACCCCACATATTGGTGCGGCAACTATGGAAGCTCAAGACCGCATTGGTACCGAAATGGCTTCTCATATTATTGAAGCTTCTAAGGGCTGGTAAAACAGCGAGCTTAAGATTTTAAAAGCTACTCTGGCATTGCTGGAGTAGCTTTTTTTATGGATTTCAAAAAGGGCCAGCATTCTAATACCACCTTTTATCCACCATTCACCGCCAAAGCCCCCTCCATTTAGCTAAAGGCCTTTCGGCAGATGAGGCTTCATATCTACTTTAGTACCACTAAAACATAAGAACGAAAACAACGAATAATTAAAATTTAAAGCCATGTCTTCACAACAGAGAAATAAGTCGATTTATGTAGGAATAGCGGTGCTAGGTGTTGGTATTGTATGGTTTCTGCGCAGAATGGGAGTCTATCTTCCACATTGGGTATGGAGTTGGGAAATGCTGTTGATTACAATTGGTGTTGCCGTAGGTATCGATAATAAATTCCGTAACCCTTCTTCATTCATCCTTATTGGTTTAGGAGGCTTGCTATTATTGGATGACATTTTCTATTTCGATTTCAGCATCTGGCATTACTTCTGGCCTTTGTTGGTTATAATCGTGGGCTTAGTAATCATTTTTCAATCTCGCTTTCGCAAAGAAAAGTTTAGCAGCTTTAGTGGTGACTCATCCGATAAGCTCGATTCAGTTAGCATTTTTAATGGTGTTAAGCGTAGTGTAAATTCTAGAAACTTTGTGGGTGGTGAGGTAGTAACCATTTTCGGGGGCACCGAATTAAATTTAATGGGCGCCGACTTTGAAGGAACTGCTCAATTAGAAATGACGGTGCTCTTTGGTGGTGCGAAACTTTTTGTGCCTAAAAACTGGGAGGTTCGTCCTGAAGTGACCAGCATTTTTGGCGGGGTAGATGATAAGCGACATTCTACCATCGAGGTAATGCCCGATAATAAAGTGCTTTACTTAACTGGAACGGTAGTCTTTGGTGGTTTAGAGATAGTTAACTACTAGATTCATACCTTGTAGCAATGGCACGCAATCCACTGCTTAAAGAAAATAATTTCCTGTACTTCCTTGGGGTCCTTCTGGTCCTCATAGGAGTACAGGTTTCTTATATGTATTGGATGCGCGACTTTAATTTGATCACCGCGCTAATCGATGCTGCTATCCATTGGGCGGCATTGGGCTTAATCGCCTTTGGATTAATCAATACTTTCAGCTTTTACCATCCTCCGAATTATCATTTTTTAATTACCCTGCTTACTCCTTTATTATTGGTAATGGTTTGGGAGGAGGGTAGCTCTTGGCTATTTGAAAAAGTAACCGCCAATTCCCATGCAGATTGGATGAAGGAAACCTTACCCTTTCGCCTCACCGTGGGTTATTTACTACTAGCCAATGCAATTGGCTTTTCCCTGCTCTGGTATCGTTTGGATGAGCGCAATGCCCAAGAGAAACGGCAGCAAGAAATTGAACGCATGTCGAAGGAAGCAGAACTCTTTAAACTCCGACAACAAATACAGCCGCATTTTTTATTCAATGCCTTAAACTCTATAAACTCTTTAATCGGCTCAAGGCCGAAAGATGCTCGGCAGATGACCCAGAAGCTAAGTGAGTTTTTACGCGGCACCCTGAAACGGGAAGATGAGGATTTACTTTCCTTACAGGATGAGGTGAATCACTTGAACCTCTATTTAGATTTAGAGCAGGTACGCTTCGGTCATCGCCTGGAAATTAAACGGGAATTGGCAGATGAATGCTTGGAAGCTCGAATTCCATCTTTATTAATTCAGCCTTTAATAGAAAATGCTATTAAATATGGCCTTTATGGCACCACCGAAAATTTGGTGATTAGCCTCCGCTGCTGGATATCTCGAAATAATTTACAAATTGAAGTCCGCAATCCATTTGAAGAGGATAGCTCCGCTATTGGAGGAACGGGCTTTGGATTACCTTCGGTAAAACGCCGTCTATATTTAATTTATGGGCGCACGGATTTATTAGAAACCCGAAGGGAAAACGGAACTTTTATCGCCCAACTAAGCATACCACAAAGTCATGTACAAAGTCCTAATAGTTGATGATGAGCCTCTAGCCGCCGATTTGGTGCAAGAGTATTTAGAAGCCTTTCCCGATTTTGAGATTGTAGAACGCTGTCTCGATGGTTTTCAAGCTATGAAGTGCATTCAGCAGGAAAAACCTGACTTAATTTTTCTCGATGTTCAAATGCCCAAACTAACGGGCTTCGACCTTTTGGAATTATTAGATGATGCCCCACCCATCATTTTTACCACTGCTTTTGATGAATATGCCATTAAGGCCTTTGAAGCGAATGCCGTAGATTATTTATTAAAGCCATTTTCTGAAGAAAGGTTTGCTCAGGCCATAGCTAAATTTCAGGCCCGGCCTCAGCATATGAAGGAAACTATCGCCGCTTTGCAAAAGGAACGCGATCATGGTCCTAAAGACCGGCTGGTGGTAAAGGATGGAGCCCGCATTCGAATTATCCCTTTTCCCGATTTAATCCGCGTAGAGGCCGATGGTGATTATGTGCAAATTGTATCTGAGAAAGGAACCTATGCCAAGAAGAAAACTCTAAAGCATTACGATGACCTCCTTCCTAAACCGCTCTTCCTTAGAGTGCATCGATCACATGTGGTAAATGTGGAAAAAATCGACCGTTTGGATCCTTATGGCAAGAATGATCATTTGGCCCTATTAAAAGATGGTTCCCGTATTCCTATAAGCAGAAATGGCTTTGCAGAATTAAGAGAAATTTTAGGTTTATAATCCGAACAAATAATCCCTGAGCATCGTTTATTTTAAAATGATAGAGGGATGTTAGGATTATTTAAGTCAAAATCAGAGAAAGAGAAATTACAGGCTCGATACGCAAAGTTGATGAAAGAAGCACATCGACTATCTACAATAGATCGCGCGAAAAGCGATAAGGTAACCGCTGAGGCGGAAGAAATAGCACAAAAGATTGAGCAACTGTCCATTAGCTAGCTTCACCTTGTAGCCAGGCTTTAAAAGCTGAGCTACGTTCGCTACTCACTATTCCTTCTTCTTTGAGGGGAGGGCTGCTTATTACTTTAAGTCTAGATTTAGAGAAAGGTTGAAGTTCAGCGATAGCTTCGAGGTTGATGATGAACTGCCGGTTTAACTGAAAGAACTGCTTAGGATCTAAATGCTCTGAAAGTTCACGTAGTTTAAAGTCAATCAGATGTTCATTACCAGAAAAGTCGATAAGGAAGCAATGCTTGCCACTGGCATAAAAGTAAGCGGCCTCGGAGCTTTTAATGGTCTTGAGTTTTTCACCGCTAGACACTAAAAAGCGTTCCTTATAATTAGGTTTTAAATCTTTTAATAAGCGAGACCAGTTGGTAGCTTCGGCATTATGATCTTGTTTTTCTAATTTCAAAATGGCCGCCTCCAAGTCATCCTTATGGATGGGTTTTAGCAAGTAATCAATGCTATTTAGCTTAAATGCTCGGATGGCGTATTGATCATAGGCGGTGG
Source organism: uncultured Flavobacteriales bacterium (assembly GCA_950073045.1). Lineage (GTDB taxonomy): Bacteria > Bacteroidota > Bacteroidia > Flavobacteriales > Schleiferiaceae > Croceimicrobium. The sequence goes on from CATMQD010000116.1 coordinate 5,307, forward strand.
TGAAGATCAGTGGGAATTCAACTTTAGATTCTTCTAAAGCCAAAAAGGAACTACCATCACCTAAATGAATATCCACAAAAGCTAAGTCAGCACTGCTATTCTTAAGCTCTTCCTTTACCGTTTTAAGGGTGGCTAGGGTTTTAAGACATTGCCAGTCTGGGCGAAGCTCTTCAATTTTCTCCCTTAAACGCTCTGCTGCCAAAGGCTCATCTTCAATAATTAGGTACTTCATGACTCTAATTTTAATAGGGGTAAACTGACGTGGAAAAATTCATCATCAGCGGTGAAGCTAGGTGCTCTGCTCTTTAAAAGCTCATAGCGTTCTCGGATATTAACAAGGCCAAGCCCCGTGCTTTCGGCTTTTCCCAAGCGAAGGTTTAAATTATTTCGAACCTTTATGTCCTCGCCATCCAAGACGATTTCTAGTTCTAAAGGGTTTTCTGCATCAATTACATTATGCTTAATGGCATTACTGATTACTTCTTGCAGTGATAAAGGTGGGAGGTAGTATTCATTATCAGCGTAAGCTATTTTCCAATTCACTTTTAGTCCTTCCTCAAAGCGAGTCTGCTGCAAGCGTAAATATTGCTTGGTGAAATTAATTTCCTCTTGTAAAGGCACAACCATGCGATTATTTACCTCTAACATATGGCGGTAAACCCGGGAAAAATCCTCCACAAAGCTCTCAGCTTTTTTAGGATCCTGACGAATCAATCCAATCAAAACATTTAAGCTATTAAACATAAAGTGAGGATCTAATTGCGAACGTAAATTGGCCAGCTGACTTTCGGCATGCTCCTTCTTTAGTTTTTCGGAGGTGATTAGAGTTTCTCGCCAGTTTCGGAAGAAATAATTTCCTTCTACTAAGGCCACGACAATTATGGTTATCGTATTGCTGAAAATCACATTTTGCAGATAGTCTTTAAACTCCAGCTTTCCCCGGATATAAATAAGCGGACTGTCCTCTAAAATATAAAGCAAGCTGATTTGCGCCAGGCTGGTAAAACTCAATACTAGGAGCACCTCCAAGAACACTCTTTTGCTAATATTTCCTTTCCAAGGGAGGGTAGCATTTAAAAGGTGGATGATGAAAGCGGAACCATAAAACAGCGTGGATGTAACGATATAAGAATAAACCCAACCGAGAAAAATCCGGCTGAGGTGCCAGTCTTTTCCATGGCCTGTTTCGATGCCGCTTAAAACTTGGACCGCCCCAATAATCGGAGGGAAAAACCCGACCACCAAAACGGTGATCAGGTTCCCCCGATTAAAAACTTCTTTGCGAATATGCGTCCAATCGATCTTTTTGGTCATGCTCCGAAATTAAGCTTCCTTTTTCAGCGTGCAAGCGATCCAATGCTGCTTTGCGATCAATAAACTGATTGCTTTCCCAGCCTGTGGTAATGCCTCTCCCCATTTTGGGACTAGCCTTCATGGCTTTTAAGTGAGCACCAGAGGATTTAAAACGCAGCATCTCTTCTTTGCTTTCCCAATGACTTAGAGTGCAGTTTACATCCCTAACCGGACTAAAAGTCTCGATTTTTAGCAGTCCTGGTGAGAACCGAGCTTGAAGGAAACTAGTGACTCCGTGTAATTGAAACATGATCTTCATCCAAAAGCCTTCTACTCTAAAGGCGGTAACACTTACATACATGCCTAAAAAGTTATGCGGTAAAGGAACATGGGGAATAGTCCAAGCTGACTTGTAGTTTCCACTTCACCAGTTTCAGCATTAAACTGCTGCCCGAAAGGATTGTCGTGATTGGTGAAGTTTTGGATGTCGATGGCCCATTCTTGCGTGAATCTTGAACCTGCGATTTTATATCCGATACGAATGTCGGCACGGAAATAAGGATCATACTGCTCGCTAAAGGCATTATCACGATCAAAAATTCCCTCCCCGGCCAAACGTGATGCTTCCAGTAAAATTGGCGTGTAACGCTGACCACCAGCTAGAGTTAGTTTGCCATCTACCGTAAGGGTATGTCGGCTTTTAGCCTTGGCTGAGCTTAACACAAACTCCTTTCCGCTTACTACATTCCAAACATAGTTTCCGTTAAATGCAGTGTTACGCCAAATGCCGTCGCTGGCGCGATATTGTGATTCGAAAAGAGATAAAGTACTCAAGAAATAGAATCCTTTGTCCATAAATTTCTCTACCGTAAGGTCTAAACCATAATTATAGCCGCTACCTGTACTTTGAGCTGAATCAGGAATATCGAAGTCGAAAGACCCTGAGTTTAAGCTGGAGTAGGAATTGGATCTCACATCAACTGTGGCGTCGTAAATATTTTGATAGTAGGCTTCGGCCTTGAAGTTCCAGGTGCGGGAGAATGCTCTTTGATAGCCCGCTACAAAATGATGACTCTTCGTATAAGCAAGATCGAGGTTTGGCTGATAAATACTGCCATCGGCTAAAATCTCCTGACTGTATTGTAAAATCTCATTTGGTAATTGGCTGTGTAAGCCATAACCAAGGTTAATGCTGCTTTTAGGATTTAATCGATAGCTCATGCCCCAGCGTGGTTCTACTGAATATTGCTCATTTTCGGGAGTGATAACCGCATGCAATCCGGTGTTCATTTCCCATTCATCGTTAATACGATATTGCCAGTTGGCATAGGGCTGGTAAAGCATGTTATTGCCTTGTAAATCACGAAGATTAATAAACTCCGAATTGCGATAACTATAAGAAGAGTCTAATAGATCGTAATTGCGTCGGGTGATATAGGCTCCAGCACGAACTACGTGGTTTACATTAAACTTGTGGTTAACCAAGGCATTCACCTGTAAGGTGCTGCGCTGGAAGTTTTGGCGGTATTGAGGACTAATAATACTACCATCCACATTAAAAGTGTCGATGAGCACTTTATTCTGAATGCCCGTAAAAGCGAAGCTTACTTTGCTATAGGTTTTTGGGCTGTAGAAATATTGATGTGAAGCACCGATAACGCCTGTATTAACTCGGTTGCGTAAGTCTTCATTATCGCTGTAAAAGCCACCGCTTTCCTCTTCATCGCTCTCACTATCGAGGAAGTCAATCGCGCTTACACCGCCTAAGGCAAAGATTTGAATATTACCAATTTTCCGAGAAGGGAAGTTGAGTTTTAGGTTAAGATCTTGGTACTCGGGAATTGCAGTTCCGGTACCAAAGTCGATACCCATAGCTGCCATTACCCCTAGGGTAGAATAGCGGTAATTAATAAGGTAGGAGGATCGCTTCTCTTTATTAATAGGACCTTCGGCTCCAAATTCTAAACCGTTAAAACCAATCTGACCCAGGAATTCGTGTTTTTCGTAATTCCCATTTCTCATGCTCAAATCAAATACCCCCGAAATACCATCGCCATAATCTGAAGGGAATGCCCCGGTAAGAAAATCGCTATTAGCAAGCACATTGTTGTTTAGCATACTCACTGGGCCACCAGTTGCACCAAAGCCACCAAAGTGATTTGGATTAGGGATGTCCAAGTCTTCTAAACGCCAGATTAATCCAAAAGGTGAGTTACCGCGGATTACAATATCATTGGTGGCGTCATTGGCGCGTTGCACACCCGCAAAATTGGAGGCCATTCTAGAAACATCATTATTGGCGCCCGCAAAACGCTTGGTCTCCTCAATGCTAAAGGTGCGGCCAGAAACATTTACCCTTTCATTTTTGGTGCGAGTTTTTTCTTCCTTAGCGGTGATGACCACCTCATCCAACTTTTCGGTGCTTTCACGTAAGTTGGTGTTTAGAATAAGTTCCTTAGAGCCAAGTAGCTCGATATTGCGTAAGGTCACCGTTTCGTAACCAATAAAGGTGAATTGCACATCAATTCGACCGGTAGGAACTGCCTCAATTTTATAATAACCGTCGAAGTCGGTACTGGCCCCAAAAGTTTCATTGTTGATTTCTACCACCACGTTTACTCCGGGAAGGGGAGTTTGACTTTGCTCGTCTAAAACGCGGCCTTTTATGTTTTGCACGATTTCCTTTTCATTGGGTCCGGCCAAACTGCTGAATCCTAAACAAAGGAAAAGGAAGAGGAATAGTTGATTTTTCATTTTTATGTTTTAGTGAATCGCAGGTCAAAAGTGAGATAGTTCCCTATTTTCTACAATAGAAATGGAGTGAAGCGGTAAAAATGGGGGATGAGTCGGGTTTTTTGGGTGGAGAATGATTTTTGTTGCTTTCGGATTGATGGAATTTACGTTCATTTGCGGCACCTCTCAAATCTTAAACTATGGATCCAAAAAAGATGCACCCCGAAAGTCTAATGATGTCTTACGGGTATAAAGCGCACCTCTCGGAAGGCGCCGTAAAATGTCCGATTTTCCAAACTTCCACCTTCGCTTTTCGCAGTGCCGAAGAAGGTAAAGCCTATTTCGAAATTGCCTATGGCTTACGCGAAAAAGGAGCGGATGAAGAGTTGGGGTTAATTTACAGTCGACTTAATAATCCAGACTTAGAGATTTTAGAAAACCGATTAACCCTTTGGGATAAAGCTGATGATGCAGCGGTTTTCGAAAGTGGAATGAGTGCGATTACCACCGTTCTTTTGGAGTTTTTAAAACCAGGTGATCTGATATTATATTCCAATCCAGTTTATGGTGGCACCGATCACTTTATAAACCACTTCCTACCTAAATTAGGAATCCATGTGCAGGGAATTACTCCCCATCATAGCAATGAAGATATCGAAGCTATTCTCGAGGCCCATCCCGCCAAGGATAGATTAGCAATGATTTATGTAGAAACTCCCGCCAACCCTACCTTGGATTTATTTGATATTGAAGGTTGCGTGGAGATCGCTAAGAAATACTCTCGTTCGGAAGAGGATAAGGTTTTTGTAGCGGTAGATAATACTTATATGGGGCCACTATGGCAGCATCCTTTACAGCATGGTGCCGACTTTGTTATTTACTCTGCCACTAAATACATTGGTGGTCATTCCGATGTTATCGCCGGAGCAGTTTTAGGAACGGCAGAGGTGATGGGTAGAGTAACG
>CATMQD010000117.1 GCA_950073045.1 uncultured Flavobacteriales bacterium
GTGGCTGGTAGTTTCGTTTTCCGATCCGAAGATCCAAAGACTACCATCGCTGGATTAAAAGCGCACTAATTAATATTAGTCTTCTGATTGTGGAATATGAAGTGGTCCTTTGTATTCCACAGTCTTTTGGAAGTTCGTTAAATAGCGTTCCATGCGAGAAGGATCGATATCCTCAAAACGAATTAAAATTCCGGTTTCCTCTACCGCCCCAAAGTTTTCATTTAAAGCAGTTCCAAAACTACGCATGGTAGTACTTAAGGACATGTAGCTATTGATCAGCGGAGGAATACTTTCCCCTCGCTGTTTTACTTCTGCCGAAAGGCGTTTACAGGCCTCTTTATATTCTAAGCCTTTAAATAATTCGAAATAAGGTTCTAGAACCGATGCTTCTACTAATGGCGTTCGGGGACGAACCAATTCATCGGGATCGGGGAAAAAGAATTTCATAAAAGCTAGAATAATATTCCGGGCTTCACGATCGTAATGTGGGTACATGGTTACTTTACCAAACATGTATTCCAACTGAGGATTGGCCAGCATAATGGCCGCTAATCCATCCCAAAGATTATCAAGGGCAAAAAGTCCTTTACGAGGTGCGGTACGTTGGTATTTAGGTTGAACAAAAGAGCGACCTAATTCGATGGTTACAGGTAAAAATTCCTCCACCATTTTATCGGATAGGTCAAAGAGTTTGCTGGTAGCAGACATCAGTTTGCCATCGGCATCCCGCTCGCCATCAATACATTTTAATAAGCGATAGCCCGCCAGTATTTCTTTATCCTCGGGATCCCAAACTACTAACTGTTGATAGGGATGATTAGGGCTTAAATCGTACTGATCTAAATCCAGTTCCTTACCAGTACCTCCGCCAGCGGTTCGGAATGCTTCTTCGCGTAAGCGGCCAATTTCCTGCACAATATTGGGTGCATCACGATGATCCAAAAGATAAAGCTGATTGCTTCCTTTGGAGGTATTGGTTAGGAAATGCTCTTCCCTTAGTTCGCTTATAATTGCATCCCGGTTTACCGGACTAATAATTTCCTTCATCGATCCTTATACTTTTCTGGCAGGGCGTAGGTTAATGAACGCATATGCTCAGCCCATTCCACCAAACTTTTTGATTTATCAAAGCTCTCCCAGGAAACGGGTTCGCCAAAAGTAATGGTTATGGTCTTTCCTCTCTGCTTAAACATTTCATTCGCGAGGTAAAACATCTCTAAATTCGCTTTGATGCCCAATTTACTGCGCCAATATGAGAGATTATAAAACCAAGGCGAGTTTTTACCATCAATATGCACTGGAATAATATCCTTCTTGTATTTCTTAGCGCGAGCGATAAAACTCTTTTGCCAAGGTAAGTCTCCAATCCCATCCGGTAAACGACGGCTCACCATCCCTGAGGGGAATACCAAAACCGCGATGTCTCTGGCATAAGTCTCCTCAATCACTTTAAGAGCGGCCCTAGGATTTGCTCCTACCTTGTTTACTGGAATAAAAAGCGGCTCCATATTCTTGATGTTCATTAGAATATCGTTCACCAAAAACTGAATATCTTCTCGAACCTCTCCTACGGCCTTCATAAAGGCAATTCCATCTAATCCACCCAAAGGGTGATTGGAAGCCAAAATTACACCGCCATCCTTTGGTACATTTTCGATACCAACCGTTTTCACTTCGGTATTTAAAAAATCTAAACCTGCGCGTACAAAAGGTAATCCGCGTTTATCGCCATGGCGGCGCATTACTTCATTAATCTCCTCTTGATGTAGGATGCGCTTAATATAGTTTACCACAAAACCGGGAAGCCATTTTGCTAAAGCCGGATTTTTCTCGGCAATGACCTTTTCAATTTCAATGTACTTCTCGGGGGCATTTTTTAGCTCGTCGCTCATTCCTGCAAATTGAGGGCAAATTTAGCTTAATTGGCTAACTCACATAATCATCCAGATAGGAAAAACCAGCACTTAATTCACCATCCAATGTGGTTTCGCTGGCTTTAGCAAGAATGTCATTCTTATCCTCATTAAAAAATTGAGGAATAATATTTTTAATGAGCTCATTCCCAAAATCTTCGGATGCATCACGTGGTAGCTCGCCCGGTAAGTTATCCACGGCACTAACAGCAATGCTGCCTGCTGTTCCAAAGGGAACTTCCTTTTCATTTTGGGGATCATAGCCGTAAAATGGGTCGGCAATGGTAGATGGACGTAAGGTACTGGCCACTGGACCATCGATATCGCAAGAAATATCCGCCACCAATTTGATATTAAACTTGGGGCTGCGTGCCTCTTCCCTACTAAAGATAAAAGGTGAACCTTCGGCCCAATAATGACAGGCAATATACATATCCGCATGCTCGGCGAAAGCCAAAAAGCGCGATTGATAACCTGAATTATCTCGGTAAAAATCTAGTCGCTTGAACTCCGCTCCATCTTGGCGCTCGAAATAATCTTGCACATTGAGCTGAGCGTAAACTGCCTCCTTATTAAAATCTTCACGGATAAATTCATCGGGATACACAAAAGTGATTTTTAAGGCGGAGAGAATTTCCATCGCTCCTCCAGCCACTTTGCCAGCACCCGTAAGGGCAATCCGATAATTTTCGGGCAATACCACTTTTACCAACTCCTGCTCTAGCTCTCTACGGTCGCGACATTCATAGGCGGGCTTAAGATCGTAGCTACCGCTCATTTTGCCATAAGCTCTAAAACCATTGTAAGCCCCTACAATTCCCGCATATCGACCAAAGCCAAGGAGGCGTTTACCACCTGGATCCTTTAGCATTTCATAATCGATAAGGCGAATTTTCTTTTGCAGAATAGCTCTTAAGAGGTCGCGGTTATACTCCTGTTTTTTATAAGTATGCGAGAAAAAGAGGTAGGTTTTATTTTCGATTAGCATATCGATGGGCACCTCTTTTACGCCGAGCAGCACCTCACAATCTGACAAATCTTCTTGAAGCTTTATGCCTAAATCCAGATATTCACTGTCATTAAAACAGCGAATCGGACTTGGTTGCACGGCAATTTCCAGATTTGGGTATTGGCTTAATAATTGTTTACACTGATGTGGACTGAGAGGAACACGTTTGTCGGGGGGATTCTTTCCTTCACGGATGATTCCGATCTTCATATAGACCTTGTTTTCCGGTAAAGATACCTAAATTGCAGGCCTTTTTGGAAGTTCTTGAACATAATGGGGCTGATCGGTTTCGACAGCAAGATGAAGTGGAATGTAAGCATGTCGGGACATGGAGATGTCTCCCGTAAAAAAGATGCTTCAAACTATAATTGGCGAAAATAACTTCGCACTTGCCGCCTAAGCACGCAGTATGCGGCTTTGAGCTAATCCAAGCGTAAGACGCTGGAGCAAGTCATCCCTCCGAACCTAAGTCTGGTTGGTTTGGACTCAGGGGTGTCAATAAATCTGGACTAGCAGGTAAAGAGTTGTGTAGTACCTGCGACATTGTAATCCGCAAATAAGCTAGTACTCGGGTGTTTGTTCCCAGGTGCTAGTCGAAAACTGAATAACAAAATAAGCATGTAGAAAGCCTTTTACTTCCTTGTTTGCACGCGGGTTCGACTCCCGCCAGCTCCACAATGTATTTAAGCCCCGTTTGCGCAGCAGGCGGGGTTTTCTTTTTTAAAGCTGGACCAAGCTTGCTTGAGGACGGCTTAAAAAAGAAAAGACACGAAGGCCAAAGGCCTAGGGGCTTAAATACTTGGGTATAAGGAGCACCAATAGGGTGCAGCGAAGCTACTCCCACGTAAATATCCTTCAACCCCGTTTGCGCAGCAGGCGGGGTTTTCTTTTTTAAAACTGGACCAAGCTTGCTTGAGGAAAAGTTGAACACATTTTAGCCTAGTCCTCTACCGCCACCACCGCGGCTTATAATCACCGGAATATAAATCCTTAAGATCGACATCTCGGCTAGCCCAAATTAGGGCGGTGTTGCGGCGCTGCTCAAAAGTATCATCGTTCCAAAGGCCCTGCTCCCAATCTTTGGCCGCTTTGTAAATTCTCTTTTTTAGCGCTTCATCGCGGATGCTAGCATCTACTTCTGGCCCAGGGATGCTAGAACCAGCTTCCTGCTTTCGCTGAATTAAATCGCGTAAACGCTGCAGAGCCATTAAACCCGAATCGGTCTTTTTAGAATTAAGTAGCTTTTGAATTTGACGATCAAGCTTTGGAAGGTCCATTTGTAGCGAGGCACCATAAGCACGTTTTTGCCAGGTATAAAAAACACAGCTGCTGGAATCTTCTAATTCGAGTTTACTTTCCAAATAAGGAAATAAACCATCGAAAATGGTATCCTGATCGCCACTTAGTTTTAATCGGTTGGTACCATGGGCCCGAAACTCCCCTTCAAAGGTATAGGCATCCTCCCCCAAGGGTTTTTGAAATTGAAACCAGTCGAAGACGAAGGTCATAGCAGTTTCGCTGCAGCCAAACATCATTGCTTCCTTGGCGCTCAATGCAAATTGCCGAATGGCATCTGGAAATTCCTGCATAAAGTCTAAATCGAAATACATGAGCATCCGACCTTCCTTTAGCACCATCATTAATTCAGCACCATAAAAATCACCTACTTGGGCATCTTCCCAAGTGCTGCGCCTACTTTCCTTAAGCTCAATACCCAATTGATATTGCACTTCCTCCAAACTTAAAAACTCACTTTCGGCAATAAGCCCACTTATGTTTAATCCCATGCCCGCAATATCGTATTAAAAGCAAAAGCTTAAAAGGCCTTTAAACCAGTAGGTCTCAATAATTGTACTTTTGAGGATAGCTAAAAAAGCTTGATCGCCCATGTTTCCATTCTCCATTTCCATTTCCTTTAAAACCGAATTGAGCGAAGCGGAAATAGTAGCGGCCATCAAAAAAAGCCTCAGCTCCCCCAAACGGATTAGTCGTAGTAAAAAGGGTTATTACGAACTAGAACCTAAGTACACCGCGGTTTCCCCAAATTTAATTCCCGGTATTCAAGCGCACATAAAACCTGGCAAACTAATCCTAAACTTTCAAAACCCTTGGTTTATAATTCCAGTGATGGCCATTTTCGGTGTGGGCCTATTTAGCCTCCTCAAGGAGCCCGAAAAATTTGAATGGGCGCACTTAGCTTGGTTTGGACTTGCTCTCTTCTTTATACCGCTCCTAATCAACGGCTTATCAATACTTCTCTCCATCTGGACCATCCTCCTAATCCGGAAAGGCATTAAAGCGAAAAAGCATTGATTTTTATTCGGTCACTTTAACCCTCGATACTTAGTACACCAAAAGCTTTAGAGCTGTACTCGGCCAAAATTTAGCCTTTACTTTGTCCCACGAAAATCCATCTTATGCTGTGCATCAAACATAGAAGTACCGACCCCTATTTTAATATTGCTACCGATGAGTTCATTTTTAAGCATCTAAAGAAAGATTGCTTCATGCTGTGGCAAAACGACAATGCTATTATTGTTGGCAAACATCAAAATGCACTGGCCGAGATTAATTTGGACTATGTGAAGGAACACGACATTAAGGTTGTACGCAGACTGAGTGGTGGTGGCGCGGTTTATCATGATATGGGTAATCTGAATTTCACTTTTACCCGCACCAGTGACCAGGAAAATGACTTAGTAGATTTTAAGCGTTATACCCAACCTATTATTGCGGTTTTGCAGGAAATGGGCGTTAATGCCGAGTTTAGCGGACGTAATGATATTATGATCGAAGGCAAAAAGTTTTCGGGTAATGCCGAGCATGTTTTTAAGAATAAAGTCATGCATCATGGCACCCTACTTTTCTCTAGTAATATGCCTAATATCAGCGGGGCTCTTAAAATTAATCCCCTTAAGTATAAAGACCGCGCGGTTAAATCGGTACCAAAAAGAGTCACCAATATCCAAGATCATCTGCCCGAGCAAATGACGGTAGAAGAGTTTGCAGATCGCATTATGGATTATATCGTCCGCAATTACGAAGATTGCCGTCCTTATGAATTTACGGAAGAAGATCTCGCTAAGATTGAGCAGATTAAAAAAGACAAATACCAAACTTGGGAATGGAATTTTGGCTATTCCCCGAACTACAATTTTAAGCAGGGTGTAAAAACCGCTGGTGGGCTTTTAGAAATGAATATGAATGTGGAACAAGGGATTATTCAGGAGCTCAAAATTCAAGGTGACTTTTTCCACATACGCGATATCAGCGAAATTGAAGAAGCCTTAAAAGATACACCTCACGAAGAGCATAAAATTCGGGAGGTATTAAACCAATTTAACCTAGCAGATTACTTTAAAGACATTAGTGCCGATGACCTCATAGCGGCAATGTTTTAGTAATTAAGTAGATCTTGAATTAATCAAATAAAAAAGGCTTTGCATTTTGAGCAAAGCCTTTTTCAGTTTAGGACTTTAAAAACCGATAGGAATAATCTCCTGTATCGGTGATCAGTCGCAACTGATAATTTCCATTAGGTAAGCCGGCTAATCCACTAAGCTCCAAGGTGCCTTGGGTAATGCTAATTTTTTGACGCTCCATTACTTTCACACCATCTAAGCTGTACACTACTATGCTATTTACTTTACTAACTTCTTTAGGTACTTCCAGCTGTAGCTGATCATTTACCGGATTTGGATACAATTTCAATTCTTGTACCTGCTCCATTTCCAGTATTCCCATATTAGCGGCCTGATATATTCGAACGTAATCGATTTCCAAAGTATCCTCTGTAAATGAAGGGTCAATTCCTGGCTCGATGGCGATATTCAATAATAGGTATTGAGGATCATCAAATGGCCAGGTGGCGGCATCCCGAATCGAGGGCTGGTAAACATAATGCACCACACTATCTACACTAAAAATCATTTTGGTGGGTGTCCACTCCAAAGCATATACATGGAAAGTATTAGACACACCAGGGATGGCTCTTCCCCCATGGTTTACGGTTGCTCCCGAACTGGAGGGTGTATGCATAGCACTTTGTACAAAATCCTGATTGGTGCCCCAGTGCTCCATGATGTCTATTTCGCCACAAGCTGGCCAACCAGTTGTACCATAACCCTGTTGTTGCCAATAAGCACCGTTTTCAGAAATATTCTGACCCAACATCCAGATAGCAGGCCAGGTTCCTGCTCCTTGCGGTAAAATGGCCCGCACCTCTACCCTTCCATAAGTGAAGGCAAATTTGGAGTTTAAGCGGGCAGAGGTGTATTGTTTAGTCACGCCTTGATTGGTATAGCTTTCCTTTTTAGCGATCAACTTCATGGTCCCATTACTTTGGGAGCTATTCACTTGGCGGTCGGTATAATGCTGTATTTCACCATTAAACCATGATGATCCATTAGGCAGTAAGGTTTGATGAAACCATTTTGAGGTATCGATAGCCCCGTTGCCATTAAATTCATCCGACCAAACCAGCTGGTTGTATACCGGAGCGGGAATAGTGTAGCTGGTATCCAAGTAAATGAAGTCATCCAAGTAGGCCAGTACCTCATCATTGTTGTTCTCACCATTTAGCTGAAATAATACCCGATTAAAGTCTGTCCGCTGGGTAGGGTCTGCAGAAGCCGGATCAAGGTTTATAAAGGGATCATTGGCGAAATCGAAAGTGATGGTTTGCCATTGATCTAGTAGGACAGGCTTAATTATTTCCGTTTGAGTCTGCCAAGGACTAGCTTGACTTCCATCTTGGAGCTTACAGGAAATTTGGTTCGTTTGGTTTCCGGTTAAACCAGATGAAGGAACGTAAACCTTAATTTGAAATACCGAATGATTGGGTAAATCCAAATTCTGATTAGCGTCAAAACGAACATTTGCATACTGCCCGCCTACATCGTGATACTCTAAAACTGTAGCTGAGGAATTTATTCCATTTTGATGAGGATTGGACTTGGATGTATTCACATTGCAATCGTCGCCAAACCAAGTGGAAATATTGCCAGTGCCTTCAAAATCATCCTGAAGACTCTGAGCCTGAGTCGTTAAACTTAAAAAGAAGGAGAGAAATAAGGGAGTAAAATTGCGCATAATCAGCTTTTTAGGCTGACAATATACTTAAGGTACGATAAACCATAAGTATCGAGGGCCTTATTTTTTTTTAGAAGGTACTGGCTATTAGCTCTGCAAGCTTATCGCGATTAACAGGCTTGACCAGATACTCTTTTACGATATCATACTCCTTAGCTTTATTGATGTCTTGATCATCAATTGAACTGGAAACTATGTATATCGATGTTCTTTTGGTCAATTCCGAGTTCAGGACTTTTAATTCATCTAGGAAATCCCAGCCATCCATAACTGGCATATTTAGATCTAGGAAAATAATTTTCGGGCATTCAGTTTGCTCGTGGAGCATCGCCTTGCAATGATTTATGGCTTCTTCACCATTTTTGAAAACACGGCAATTTATTTCTGGGTCAATTAATCCTAAAATTTTCTCAAAAGAAAATTGGTAGATTCTATCATCATCAACAATATAGACCGTTTTTTCATTCATGGCAAAGCGTTTAATTCTGTCGTTTAAAATGTACAGTAAAATTTGTTCCTTCCCAAGGCTCACTGTCTACAGTAATATTGGCACCCATCGCATCCACTTGCGATTTAACCATAAATAAGCCTACTCCGTTAGCGTCTGAATTTTTATGGAAGGTTTTATTAAGTCCAAAGATTTTACGGCCATGCCTTTTCAGGTCAATACCTGAGCCATTATCTTGAACAGAGAGGTAATCTCCTTCCTTGGTAGACCAAGACTTTACCACTATTTCCGCTTTTCTATCTGGATGTTTATACTTAATTGCATTGCTAATTAAGTTCATCAATATACTTTCTAAATAAAGCGGATGCACCAATAGTTTCTTTAGTTTTAACTCAAGAACCACCTCGGTTCCAGTAGAGTCAATCAGCGGTAATAGTTTTTTCAGAACAGTGGTTACAACGGGTCTTAATCTCACTTCTTCCATGCCTAATCCACCCTTATTTTTAATAACTAGGGCTTCTACTAACTGATCTAAGGTCTTCTTTAATTCTTCAGTGGATTGCGACACCATTCCGAAAATTTCATCACGGTAGTTCTGATCTTCGGCCGTTTGGTAGAGTTCATTAAGTTGAAGGAGATTAGCCACAGGGGCTCTCAAATTATGCGAGGCGATGTGAGCAAAGTCGCTTAAACTTCGGTTCTGATCAATTAGCTTATTAGTGAGCTTGCGTAGTTTATCGTTAGCATTTTCCAGCTTATTCTCGTAATTCTTACGCTCGGTAATATCTTCTATCTGAGAGATAAAATAAAGAGGCTTATTATTTGAATCCCGAACAATGGCAACACTTAATAAGGCCCATACCACCTTACCATCCTTGCGCAAATAGCGTTTGTCGATTCGGTAGGTATCACGCTTTCCTTGCACACATTCCTCTAATAAATCTAAATCTGATGCAAGATCATCTCTATGAGTGATGTCTTGGAATTTTTTTTGAAGAAGTTCCTCTTCGCTATAGCCCAAATAGCTGATAATTTGTCGGTTCACCCTTAACCATTGACCACTTAAGCCCACCAAGGCCATGCCGATAGCGGAATGATCAAAAGCGCCTTTGAAGCGCCTTTCAGAAAGAAGTAATTCTTCCTCCCTTTTTTTCTGTTCCGTGATGTCTTGAAATACACCACTGGTTTTAACCGTTTCCCCCTGTTCATTGGTTTTGGCCTTTCCAATGGTCCGAACCCAAACTTCCTCCCCTTTAGCATTTATCATGGGAAGTTCTAAATCATAGGGTTCCTGCTTATCGATAAGATCTGCAAAAGCTTTGATGATCGTTTCACGAGACCAACCTTCCTTATAGTATTTAATCCCTTCTTCGGCTGGAATATGCCGCTCCGGTGGATAACCATAAATGCGCTTAGTAATGGCATCCATTACCGAAACATTAGTCTTAGGAAAGTACTGCCAACTGCCTATGCGAGCAGTTTCCTGGGAGTCTCTTAAAGTCTCCGTTAAAGACTCTTGCTCTTCCTTAATCATTATAAACTGGGTAATATTTTGATTCACCCCAGTAATTATCCGCTCCCCTTTAGAATTAATCTCGGAAAGCTGGGCATTAGCTTTTATCCATCGGATTTCCCCCGCGCGATCAATAATTCTAAAAGTGTAAACAAATTGACCATTGGTCCTCACCGACTCTTTGAAAGAAGCTTCGGCACCTTCAACATCATCCGGGTGAACCGTATTCCGCC
>CATMQD010000118.1 GCA_950073045.1 uncultured Flavobacteriales bacterium
TACCACCAGATTCGGACAATACACCGGCACCTTTACCGGGGGCTGTTTGGTTGGCAATTGGGGGAGGTGTTATTGCTTATCGTAAGTATAAAACCAGTACCTCGTCTGAAATTGAATAGGGGTATTTTCAAAAAATAAATTTGGCACAGTTTTGGTTTTGATGTGGGAAATTAAAAATCAATGAAAAAAACTATGCTCTTCTTAATGGCTCTTTTTATTGGAGGCCAATTAAGTGCTCAAACAGAAACATTAGTAGGCTCAAACACCAAGATTGGTGGTTTTGGTGGACCCTTACTACAATTCGCAAGTTTAAATGGCGACTTTGCATTCTACTCAGGTGGAGGCGGGGCCGCCATTTTTGATGGCCGATTTTATTTAGGTGGATTCGGAATGGGCTTAAATACGGATCACGTATATTCCTATCAGAATTTACCGCATTATGCCGATATCGGATTTGGTGGTCTGTGGTTGGGATACATCCATAAGGCTAATAAATTGGTGCATTTAAACTTTTCCTTGCCTTTAGGGGGAGGAGGAATTGAGTTTTCGCCGATAAATGATGATTTGGATGATCCTGATTATGTGGATGGCTTTTATATGCTTAACCCTAGCATTGGAGCGGAGCTTAATGTGACCAGCTTTATGAAGATATCTTTAAATGCTGGATATATGTTCTTTGCCGGGGTTGATAACGATGTTTTACCTGCAAGTCATTTAAACTCTCCCTCGATGATGTTCGCCCTAAAATTCGGCTACTTCGCTGAATAACAGAATTGACTTATGCTCGAAGCCGCCTTTAATCTAATTAAGGGTGGCTTTTTTATTAATAAAATCCTCGGCGAACCCGATTAATAATATTGCCCAAATTTAAGTCTAGCACAAAGCGGGCATTAGACAAATAATTAGGTTCTGAATAGAAATTCCGATCCTGATTCTGAAGCGGTAAATAGATTTCTAGAAAATCTGTGAGCAGGGCTAAGCGCACTCCATAATCCCAATAGTACTGCTCTTCACTAAGGGCGACATCAGCGAAAGCGCCAAAAGGACCGTAAAAGGGAACACTTAAATTGGTGCTTAAGAGGTAAGAATCGGCAAAGGCTTGAGTCTCCGATTTAAAACCGCCATCAGTAGTGAAAAACTGTCGACTCCAAATCCCACTTTGATCGGAGCGCCCAATGAAATAATAGTCGAACAAATAATCGGGCGTACCACTTAATCCTAAGCTGTAGAAATTATCCTTCTGCCCTTGAGCGGCTAATTTGTTGCTTAAAAAACCCCCAGCAAAGGCCCTAAGTATTAACCACTTTTTATTCGGCAACATCCACCTTTGGTCGTATTCAGCAAAAATTTTACTGAACTGTTCTGCGGCTTCAACGTGAAATCTAAAAATGGTAGGTCGCAGGAGGGAAGTGTATTCTAAGCGATAATTGGCATTAATAACTGTATAGCTGGCTGTTTCAACATTACTTTGTGTTTCAACTATGCTTGGATCTACTTCACGATTAAGGATTACACCTCTCAAACGTAAACTTTGGATATAGGGACTCCGAGGATAACGTTTGCGTATTCTCAAATTTAAAGATGGCGAAATTCGATAATAGGCTAAATCCTGGTCGTAGTGATTATAGCGACTGTAAACCCCCAAACGGATGTGGCGGAAAAAATGATTTTTAGGCGTAATCCAATTATAAGCTGCTGAGGCGGTTCCAGTTAATTTTCCGGTACCAGTGCTGTACTCTGGAACGATGGTATATTCGAAAGGCTTTTGAACTAGAATAGATCGATTGGATAAGTTTAGTCCAAGCAAAAATTGGTCATAAGCATTGTAATAGAGGCTGGGCACGTAGAATATTTGGGTGGCTTCCGCAGCTTCGAAACTATTGTAGAGCTGGAAACTTAAGGGCTCCATGCGGGGTAAAATACTACGGTCGTAATAGGTATTGTTCTTCTGTCGATATTCGGCGTGAATGAGATGGGCGTTTAAAACCACCTTATCATAGTCATCATGAAAAATCTGCACCGTTTTCTTTCCTTCATGACCTTCAAACCATTCGGTTAGTATCGGCTTGCCATCTTTAAAGCCAGTGAGGGAGTAGGGTAGAATTAAATCACCTCTATTTACCACAGTAGCAGTACTAACAGTAGGGCAGTGGTCGTAATTACTTAGCTGATAATCATAAAGATCCGCTGATTTAATAGCGGGGCCGAAGAACCAATTTAAATCCCGCGGACAGTAATAATTAAGGGCATTTTCTATATTCTGAGCACTTTGGTTTTGTATGGAGCTCTCCAACATTTTGGCCATGGCCCGCTTAAAATCGCGATCACCAGTATAGGCTCTTAAATGGCTAAACAATAAAGATGCCTTGGCCTGCACGATGGCCTCGTAGTTTAATCTGGATAAAGAATCGACGGGACTACTCAGTGCTTGATCAAGACCTTGCCTCTGCAAGAAAAGAAAGAGAAATTTATTCTGATAGCCATAGTCAAATTCATCAAAGCCAAATAATCCATTAAGAATCGGACTTTGAAAGGGAATCCAGCGCTTTTGAGGATACTGTTTCTCAATGAAATGGTATTTATAATAGTAGGGAAGTCCACGCGCAACCCAAGGGTTCTGCCAGCCGTCGGTATGGGCTCGATATCTTATAAAAGCCTCTGCTTGAGCCTGCACCAGATCAATACGTAAATCCATCCAATCCTTGGGGAATTTTAGACTTATTAATTCCTCAGATTGATACTCAGCCTTTTTATCTTCTAAAAAGATAAAATTAAGGTCCTTATTTAAGGAGTCGTTTAGCTCGGACTTAAAGTAAGAGGAGCTCTCTTCTAATGCGAATTTGAAATTCCGATAGAAATTCTCATCGGGTTTAGGTAAATAGAGTTTTCTAGTCTTTGTTAATTGGTATTCGGTCCAGTTTGAAGCAATAAAGAGCTGAACATGCTTAGCTTCACCAGCAATGTAATACTGGTTTTCAGCGCTCTTCCTAAAGGGTAGATTTGAGACTAAACTTTGTCCAGTTCCCAATTGTAGCTCAATTTCGAAATGTTCTTCCTGATAATAGGTATCGTAATAGTAGCTTAAGGGATGAGCTTGGCTTTTATCGGTATATAATCGCGGAAGCAAGTCGATTATTCGGGTATCATCATCACCTCGGCCATTGCCGGTAAATTTCTGACTAGGTAGAATAAAGTCGAATTCAATTTGAATGGAAAATTTCTGATTCCGCTCCATTTGGAAGTTGAGGAACTCGGATTCTAAGTCAAATTCCTGGGCTTCACCATTTATAAGGATCTCCTGAATCTTTATAAAAGCTAATTCTCCTTTACGCGCAAAATGCAAATCCGGGTCCTGAAACTCTCTAAGCTGTTGATTAAGAAAGGACTCTTTATCGATATAGGCTTGTAAGGGAATATGAATTAAAAGGGAGTCCTGGTCCAATTTGATTTCCGACTCATAGGACCAAATCGCATGTGCGGTATCCCCAGCTAAGTCAAGCTTATAGTGATTACTCTGTCCGAATAGACTGGGAGCAATGATCAGGCTAAGGATACCAAAAACGAGAGTTCTGAACATAGGCCAAAGATAGAAAGGGGAAGCACGCCGCCCTATTATTTGGTAAGAGCTATTCTTAAAGAGGTATAAAAAGGGGCTAATTGTTGTTAATCAACTATTTATTGCTAGCAATATTATGGTATGATAAGCTTTTTGGGATTCGATTAGCAAAGCGGTTGGTGATTTATACCTTTCTCATATAGAGGTAATTAGTATGAAACTGAAAAGCTAGAAAGAGGATTAAGAAAATCCCAAAATAGCTTTCACCACTAATAAGGCCCAGTAGCAATGAGAGACTGCCCAAGCCAATAATTCCATAACTAGTTTGATTTAATAATGAAGTGCTTTCTAGTCGGTACAAATTTCCTGCGGCCATAGACATCCCAATTAAGATTAGTCCCATATCAAGCGATAGTGAAGCCTCCGTAAGGAAGTGATTGACCAAGGAGCCAACCCCTAAAATTAAAAAGCTCCAAACCAAAATGGCACTGATTTTTTCCTTTTGGTTAATAAGCTGTTTACCAAAAGGGTGAAGTAAAAGAACTCCATCTGATAAAGGTTTAATAATCCAAGTGCTTATGGCGAAAAAGCCCATGGCAAATAGAATTGGAATTAAGATCCATCCCATCTGAGGGTTGCTACCAGCGATATTGTTGAGGATTCTAAATCCAAAGTAAAATCCAATTAAGAAAGCCCAGCGATTTCTCTGACTGAGATTTTCCATCCAGAACTGATATTGCAAATAGTACCTGAAAAAGATATTTGAAGACTTGATGCATAAAATCATTCCTTCCTTGGCCGCTTCGCTATTCGGATCAATTCTTAAGGCTTCTTTAAAGTGCTCCATGGCCTTTTGGTATTCCTTGCGGCGGAGGTAGAGCATCCCTTGATTGTAATGGCTATAATCACTTTCAGGGTTTTGATGCAAGGCCTGATCGGCCATTTCCTGAGCTTCTTCCGATCTTCCTAAGCTGGTAAGGGCGCGGGCTCTAGCATTTAAAGCTACGGTGTTTTGTGGGTCTAATTCTAAAGCTTGATCCGCACTTTTAAGCGCAGAACTAAATTCAGTAAGGTCAGTTTCTAGCAAAGATTTTAATGCCCAGTATTCGGCTTCCAGTGGATCTAGAGAGATGGCCTTTCGAATACTTTCGTAAGCCGACTTCTCTCGACCCTTATTAATTAAATGGAGGCTTTGCAGCTGGTAACTAAGCGCATCATCTGGGAACAAGCCCATAAAGCTAGCTAGCTTCTCATCAGCATCGGCGGCTTCGCTTTGGATTGCCAGCATGGTAGAAAGATAACGAGCTTCAAAATGCTCTGGATCTTTAGCTAAAATCGTTTTTAATTCACGCTCGGCTAAATCAAAACGGTTTTGCTGAATGAGGATGTAAATACGATCGAGATTACTTCCTTCCATGATTGATTTTTATATATTCTAAAATTGGATCGTAAGTACCAGCGCTATTGGAGAATAAAGCAAAGTTTTTGGCATGCTCGAACCACTCTTTGGTGCTGGGTTTAACTCCTTTTAAAGAATTTAACAAGTCCTTGGTTTGCAAAGGCTCAATTTTCCCACTGCTGAAGGATTTCTCTAATTTTTGCTCTATAGCATGGTCAATAAGGGCTTTCAAATCTGCACCACTAAACTCTTTAGTTTTAGCCGCTACCTTTTTGTAATCAATCGATTCGCAGGGTTTGCCCTTTAATTGAGATTTAAGAATTTCAAGCCTTGCCGCTTCATCGGGTGGTGGAATAAAGAGAATACGATCGAATCTACCTGGGCGGCGAAAAGCGGGATCTAAATTCCAAGGCATATTAGTGGCCCCTAAAACTAAAACGCCTTCATTGGAGCTATTAACCCCATCAAGCTCAGCTAAAAACTGATTAATTAAGGTCCTGCTATTGCTCTTGCTCATTTGCGAACGACTTGCGCCTAGTGCATCAACTTCATCAATAAAAATCACACAGGGCTTGTGTTGGCGGGCAAGCTCAAAAAATTGATGAAGGTTTTTCTCGCTATTCCCAATCCACATATCTAAGATGTCGTTTATACTGATATTGATAAACCGTGCATCAATTTCACCAGCAGTAGCACGTGCGATATAGGTTTTTCCACATCCTGGCGGACCATACATCAAAATACCACCTCCGGCTTTTTTGCCATAGGCTTCGTATAATTCCGGATGCTTAATAGCTTGGATGATTTTTAGGCTGATGTCCTTTTTCACCTCTTGCATGCCGCCCACATCCTCGAATCGCGTGTCTGGCCGCTCCATAAATTGGTCATCAATAAACGCTTGCTCCTCAGAGGACCCTAAACGAAATTGGCGGTCTAACTCCTCATCTCGCATTTCAGGGTTTATCAGTAATACCTTTTCATACAAAGCCCGGGCATCATTAATATTATCCTCTTGTAAATAGGCCTTAGCGAGCATTATTTGGAAGCTAGTGTCCTGCGGGTGAAGTTCAATCGATTCCTCCAAAAAAATAATCACCGCCGAGGTGTTCTCAGCTTTTAACCACAAACGAGCCAAAGCCTTACGGGATTTAATATTGTCTTCCTGCCGAAGGGCTTTTAAATATTCTTGTTCTGCCTCCTTTTGCTGGCCTGCTTTTAGCAATGCTTCCGCAAGTAGCAAACGTAAAGGCAAGTTGTTGGGACTAGCATTTAGAGCTTCCCTCAAATCATCAATATTCATAGTAGCTAGTGATAAGTGGCGGGATCTTGATTTAGAATACGCGTGATTATCATGTAAATATCTGGCGCTTTTCGTTTAAATTCTCTTGGTCTTTCAATGAAGTTCTCGCAACAAACTGCAAAAAATTCGTGGATATTGGTTTTACCATAATCCCTCAAAAATCCTTGTCCACCGCCATAACCCGAAGAAAAGGTCTGAAAACATTCTTCGAAAGCACGGTAATCCTGCGGGTCGATAAAGTTATAATTCCGATTAACGATTTTATTCTCCAGTTTTAAAGCATGAGCAATTTCATGCACTCCTAAATTCACTCCATCCCGACGGTCGCTATTTCCCTTTTCGAAATTAGACCAGGATAGAACTATCAAACCACGAATGTTTACTTCACCTTGGTGATATTGCTTGCTAATTTGAGAGTAATAGTTATCGCTGTAGATAAGAATGGTTTTAAAGTGGTCGAAATTGAATTTACCCAAACCAAAAGTTAATTCAACTGCGGTACCTGCTATCATGCATTTTTTGCGGTCATCAATCACCAATCCTTTCGATCGGGGAATAAATTTCTTTTGGTTGATAAAGGTTTGCACTCTCTTTTCAAACCTAATCTTGTCTTTGGGATTCAGTTGGTTATAGATAGGGAACTCGCCCAAATACATTCGATAGCGGGCTCTTATTTTACGGGCGGGAACCATACCTAGCCATTCTGAGATTAGCATTATGGGAAAGACTAAAAAGAGAAGGGCGAATAATATAGAAGCTAAGATTATACCTATAGTTCTGACAGCGGGATTAACCGGTTCATTACTCGATATAACTAACAGAATCAGATTAGGGTCAATTTTCATAAACGGGCACTAAAATAGACATAAGACAAATTGTACCTTCGTTTGAAAGCAGATAAATGAATCTTAGTCAATTGTTCGAAAAGGCCCAGCAGAGTTCTTTTCATCGCTTTTTATTAGAAAAAGCCCTTGGTCGATTCGTACCTTTTAATCGTTCACATCGTTTTAAAGTCGATCATATTAGCGCTTATTCCCTGCGGATAAAGGCGCCCTATCGTAAGTCTAATCAAAATCATTTAAAAGGTATTCACGCTTGCGCGATGGCCACAATTGCAGAAATAAGCTCGGGTTTATTGCTTATTGGAACCTTAGACCCCAAGCAGTATCGCCTCATTTTGCAAAAGCTAGATTTGGAATATCACTATCAAGCAAAGTCGGATACTATTGCCCGATTTGAAATAGATGAAGATTGGTTACAAGATCGGATTTATGAGCCTTTGGAAAACTCCGATCGGGTATTTGTAGATTGTTCTATAAATCTATTTGATGCCGATGGTAATGAAGTAGCCACGGCCATCGCTCGTTGGCAGATAAAGAATTGGAAATCGGTAAAAACCAAGGTGTAAATGAAGGGTAGCAGCTACCTTTATTTGCACCTTTCGGTAGCACTATTTGGATTAGCAGGATTGTTTGGTCGCTGGTTAAACCTAGCACCTATTCAAATTGTACAAGGACGAACTTTTATTGCGGCGATTAGCTTTTTGATTGTTTTACTGATTAGCCGTCGCTTTCAATTTCATAAGCTTCGCTTTTATAGAAATACAGCCATTCTCGGCTTGGTACTCGCTTTTCATTGGATCGCTTTCTTTGAGGCAATTCAAAAAACAAGTATCGCTTTAGCCTTATTAAGTTTTGCCAGTTTTCCCTTTTTCACTTTGGTTATTGAGTGGCTTTTAAAGCAGGAAGTCTTTAGAAAGTTAGATCTGTTTTTGGTTATCCTAAGCCTTATTGGAACGGCTTTGATTATTCCTTGGGAAAGGGGCGAATCCGACCTTGCAGGATTCATCTGGGGATTGGCATCTGGTTTAAGCTTTGCCATTTTAACCATTTTAAACCGACGATTCGTAAAAAAGGCAAAGGCAATAGATTTAGCTTTTCACCAGGATTTTTTCGCAGCATTGGTTTTACTGCCCTTTAGTCTGTTTCTAGACTGGACACTAAACTTAGATGATATTGGATTACTGCTGCTTTTAGGAACCCTGTTTACTGCGGTCTCGCATCTTCTTTTTGTAACAGCTCTAATGAAGGTGCCCGCAAAAACAGCAGCGCTTATTGCCGCATTAGAGCCTGTATATGGAATTATAGCCGCTTATTTCTTTTTTGCTGAAATCCCCCTTGCGAGCAGTGTTTTGGGTGGTATTTTGATTTTAGGGGCCGGACTAATTGCCCAAATTAGAGTGCCAACTTAAAGTAGTAGGTATTGATCTACCATTTGGCGAATACATCCTTCACCACCTTTTTTACTGAGAACTTGAATATCAGGGTGTAAAATAACTTCGTCCACGGCATCAGCCGGCGCAAAAGGAGCCCCCACCGATTCTAAAATAGGAATATCATTAATATCATCGCCGATATAGGCTACTTCGCTGGCATCAATTTTTTCTGTCGATAGCCATTCTTGTAAAATCTCAATCTTCGGGGTTTTACCCACATAAACTCTTTCAATACCCAATTGCTTCGCCCGCGCTTCAACTACTCCAGTTGAATGTCCATGCGAAATAATGCCGGTGATAATTCCCGCTTCTTGCGCTTGCTTAATTCCCATACCATCTTTTACATTGAAAATTTTGGTATGCTCGCCATCGGTGCTCACAATCATTTCCCCTTTGGTTAAAACTCCATCACAATCCATAATGAGCATTCTAACCTTTTTTGGTGCTTGATCAATGCGTTTCTTAAAAAGTACTTCGGCAGGATAACCAGTTTCTTCTGCAATTCGAAAAAGGTCAAAAACCTCCAAGCTTGCTCCTCTCGAAAATCGCTCTATGGTAGCATATAAGCGATGGGTAGGAGAGATGGTGCGCTGCAGGTAGTGCAAATTGGCGCGTAAATTATCCCAAAAGTCGGTCATGATAATGCAGCGCGGATTTTAAGACATTTCTCTAAGATTGGACGTAAACGTTTAAGCTCCAACATCGTATATGGATCCGATTGAGCGGTATGTGGCTCGGGATGGGTTTCAATAAAAAAGCCATCCGCTCCAGTCGCTATAGCAGATAAGGCAATCGTTTCAATAAGTCGAGGATCTCCGCCGGTAACACCTTCGGTTCGATTAGGCTTTTGCACCGAGTGGGTACAGTCCATAATTACAGGTACACCTAGATCCTTCATTCTTGCCACACTGGTAGCATCTACAATAAGATCGGAATAGCCAAAAGTTACTCCTCGTTCACAGGCCCATACCTTTTGGTTTCCAGTGCTGCGCACTTTTTCTACGGGCCACTTCATGGCTTCGGGTGATAGAAACTGACCTTTCTTAATATTTACCCCTTTACCGGTTTCTCCGGCGGCAATCAGCAATTCTGTTTGTCGGCATAAGAAAGCAGGGATTTGTAAATGATCCACATATTTGGCGGCTAAAGCGGCTTCGTGACTTTCGTGAATATCGGTAATAGTCTCAATATTAAGTTCTTTACCTATATCTCGTAAAATCTCTAAGGCTTCGGTATCGCCAATCCCTGTAAAGGAATCCAATCGAGAACGATTGGCTTTGCGGTAACTACCCTTAAAAATGTAGTGAATATCGAGCTCATCGCAAATTGCCTTCACCTCTCTGGCAATACTAAAAGCCAAGTCACGATCTTCAATGGCACAAGGGCCAGCAATTAATGTGAATTTCATTTTTTACGTGCTTTATCGCCAAGGTAACCGGAATGGTGTCGCTTAGCATATTCTTCTTTGGTGAAGCCGATACGCTCCATTAATAAGGTAACCAAGACATCTCCAACCACCGTCATAGCCGTTGTAGAAG
>CATMQD010000119.1 GCA_950073045.1 uncultured Flavobacteriales bacterium
ACGATACACTAACCTAGTAAAGCTTTAAAAATCAATTATATAAAATCCGAGGGTGCCTCCGGATAGGGAGTCCCTTGCTTTAAATCACCTCTAAATTTTACATGATGGATCAACAAACACAAATTAATCAGATTAAAGAAGATTGGGCGGTAAACCCGCGATGGAAGGGAATTACTCGTCCTTATAGTCCGGAGAAAGTAGTGGAATTACGCGGACGTTATCGAATCGAATATACCCTAGCACGCCTGGGAGCCGAAAAGCTTTGGGATAAAATGAATAGTCAGGATTGGGTGGCTGGCCTTGGTGCCTTAACCGGAAACCAGGCCATACAGGAAGTTTCTGCTGGCTTGGAAGCTATTTACCTTAGTGGTTGGCAAGTGGCTGCCGATGCGAATTTGGCCGGACAAATGTTTCCCGATCAAAGTTTATACCCCGCCAATTCGGTGCCGGCGGTAGTGGAGAAAATTAACAATGCCCTTTTACGTGCCGATCAAATTCAAAGTGTGAAGGGCTCGGGAGCGGTCGATTACTTGGTACCGATAGTCGCTGATGCTGAAGCAGGTTTCGGGGGTAATCTCAATGCTTTTGAGCTGATGAAGGAAATGATCAAAGCGGGAGCAGCCGGGGTGCATTTCGAAGATCAATTGAGTAGCGCCAAAAAATGTGGTCACCTTGGTGGTAAAGTTTTAGTGCCCACCCAAGAGGCTATTCAGAAATTAGTAGCGGCTCGCCTTGCAGCGGATGTGATGGGGGTGCCAACCTGCATTATTGCACGTACCGATGCGGATGCAGCCAATTTAATTACCTCTGATGTAGATGAACGTGATCGCAAGTTCATTACCGGAGAAAGAACCGTGGAAGGTTTCTATCACGTGAATAATGGGGTAGAGCAAGCGATTGACCGTGGATTGAGTTATGCTCCTTATGCGGATCTTTTATGGATGGAAACTTCACATCCGAGTATTGCCGAGGCGAGGCAATTTGCTGAAGCTATTCACGCTAAATTTCCAGGGAAATTATTAGCCTATAACTGTTCACCTAGCTTTAACTGGGCTTCTAAATTGTCGGTTGCCGAGATGGAGTGCTTCCGCGAGGAATTGGCGGCGCTTGGTTTTAAATTCCAGTTTATAACCTTAGCCGGTTTCCACGCCTTAAACACTAGTATGTTCGAGCTGAGCAAAGCCTATAAAGAACGCGGTATGGCGGGCTACTCTGAGCTTCAGCAGAAGGAATTTGCTTTACAGGAGCAAGGCTTTGCAGCGGTGAAGCATCAAACTTTTGTGGGTACCGGTTATTACGATGAAGTTCAAAATACGGTAAGCGCCGGAGCAAGCAGCACCACTGCAATGAAGGGCTCTACTGAGTCGGCACAATTTGCCTAAAAATTTGTTTTTTACGGGGTCCACTCTGAGAATGGAAGGGCAGGGTGGACCTTTTTTACTGCTTTAAAATTAAATCGGCCCGATTGATGTCGAAGCTAGGATTTTTTAGCCCCATCAACATCACTTTGATATTGTACTCGCTATCCTTCTCTACCTTAAAAGGACCGTTATAGGCATTGGTCTTGCGGTAAATTAAACTATCCCGATCTTCCTTGAAATCAGTTTCGTAGCGTTTTGCCTTTTCGGGATCTACATAAAACTCCGTGAGGTATTCCTCGCCATCAAACAAAACCACTCTAAAAAGTAGATTTTGCTTACCCTCGTAACTATAGTCCATCTCGGTCCATATTTCCAGGGGTTCATCAGCCTTGAGCTTTAAAGTATCCTCAGCGATAAATACTCCATTTTTATAAGCCGTTATTGCTCCAGGGCTAAAGCGGGCGATTTCGGTACTGGCAGTACTATCTGAGCAAGCGCTAAAAAAGAGAGTAGAAATGACTAAGATGCTTAAAAGCAGCTTCGTTTTTACCTTAATCATAAATGATTTTATTCTATATAGTCAGCTTCAGTATTGGCCTCAGCAAGCACTTTGGGCTTTGGGCTAAAAATCAAAAGTAGAGCATTACCAGCTTTCGCCAATAAGGTCATGGTTAATGTACTCACTAGCGCAATTACCAACCATAAGGATAGGGACTCTAGTTTAATAATTGTGCCCACACTTTCGTTGATGAATTCGGGGATCGGATTAATGAATAGGGCTACAACAAAAGCTACTACCGCCAATAATAAATAGTAGAAGAAGTTAATGCGTAAACGTGGTACTAATCCTGCTAAAAAGGAAAAACCTAGAAACAGCCACATGTCTTGCAATATTAAAGCGCCGATAAATAAGCTGAGGTGCAGAAAACTAAAACGATAGAGGCCTTTCATAGCTTAGTTGAAATTATAAGTTACAGACCAATTGCGCTCTTCGGGGCTGGTTACCCAATTAATTTTATGATATCGTAATTGATACCAGTCGCTAATTTGATCGGTATAATGTTTATGTCCAGGTACACCAGATTGACCACCCGCTAAAACCGTTTCGGCAATCGGGGCGCCAGGAGTAAGCTCTACCAAGGTGCGCATGGATGGACCATGAGTACCCGGTAAATTACTCGATACATTTACGGTACGTGGACTGCCCTTAGCGGGGAAGGGTGTGTGGTTAAAAGGCATTAATCGTGTAAGGTGACGGAAGTAAATTTTATGATACTTACCATATTGCCAGAGCTTAGGATTATAGCCGTAATAGTCGCCTAGGTATTTTACGGTTCCCGCCCAAGCAGCGTCAATTAAATCTTCTCGTTTTATAAACCGACCATTACCAATCGGAAGTGGACGTTTTTGATGAAGCAAATAAAGCAATCGCTCGGAAGGAGGGGGGAAATCGAAATCGCCTACTAAGCGATCGCTGATACTATCTAAAATCGCAGACTTAAATACGCTGTAAATGGTAGCGGCTTCCGAATCTTCATCGCAATTACCGTCCCAATTTTGAAGGTAAGGTAAAAAGAGCTCGGTGCTACTTTCAATCATAATGTCTTTCAATAAAGCCCATTCACCATCCTTCACATCGCCATGCATGGCTTTCAGGTCATCGCGATCGATTTTGGCTTTCGACATCAGCATTTCGCTAATTCTTCTGCCCCGAGCGGAAGGCGTAAACATGGTGTTTAAATAGGGAGTAAGTTCACTTTTTACCTGATCTTGATTCGCAGAATGGTTCCAACCTTTTTCGGGGTTTAAAACATAAAGTTGGCGACCCATATGTTTTAGGCGCGCTTTATCGGTACTGCGATTGGCTTTTACAATGCCACGGCGTGGCTGATCGTGCAAGAGTGCATAGCCAGCGGTAACCATACCAATATTCCCTTGATTGTCGGCAAGCACAAAGTTTTGCGGTGGATGCCCGAATTTCTGTAAAGCTTCATAAGCTTCATTTACAGAATTGGCTTTGCGTAAATCGAGGAAGGCCCGCATTTCATTCGACTCAAAATTTTGAGCCACCCATTGAGTGGCCAGATAGTCTCCTTTAACACTATCCAGCGGACCAAAATGCGTATCGTAATAGGTGAAGCTGGCATTATCGCGACCTTTTACGGGGAACTCCACTTTATGCGGAACCAGAGCTTCCCACTGTCCATCGAGCATGTACTCCCGATCATCATTAAGCTCTAGCTTATAAAACTCGGTTAAGTCCCAAGTGGCGTTGGTCATACCCCAAGCTACTTTATTAGTAAAGCCTGAAATAATAAATGGCGCCCCAGGAATACTAAAACCATGGGCCGCTTTACCGGCAACTACCTGATGAACCTCATACCAAGTGCCGGGTAAATCTAAACCGAGGTGGGTATCATTACATAAAAAGGCGTGACCAGTAGCCGATTTTTTAGAAGCCACCGACCAGTTATTAGAGCCCACCTCATTTTCGGCACCGCGACGTACTTCCGCCGAAAGGAAATCAACTGGTGGAGTGTAGGCGGCAATTTCCGGTGATGAGACTACGGTATCTTGCTGACTGATTTCTGGATAAATGGGGAAGATGTATTCCCTCTGCCAAGGGTAGTAATATTGAATGAGTTCCTGACTTAAATGTCTTTGTAGGGCCGAGAATTTAAGGTCGTTTTCACCATAGTTTAAAACCTTATCCATGTAGCGGATGAGTAAAATGGGATCGTGACTTTCCATTTTGGTGGGATTAAATCCCAAGATGTGAAACATGGGTGAGCGTTCCCCTGTTTTTTGTTGACCGAGGTAGTAATTAAAACCTTCGGCATAAGCTTCAAAGATGGAAGCTAATTCGGGGTCCTCGGTTTTTAATTCTTCGAAGGCCGCTTTGCTTGTTGCTTCAAAATCGAATTTTAACCAAAATCGATCCGAGCGTACCGCTTTCCAGCCTACCACCTCACAAAGTCGACCTTTTACCGTGCGTCGAAGCATTTCCAGCTGAAACTGACGGTCTTTAGCATGAGTAATTCCCATGGCGTAGGCGAGCTCCTGCTCATTATCGGCAAAGATGTGAGGCACGCCTCTTTCATCGTAATTAATGCTAATACCGGGGTATTTGCTGCCGCTAAAGTTTTGATCTTCATCATCTAGGGAAACCTGAAGCACTGAAGTAGGGTAGAGGAGAAACTCCCGTAAATTTGGAATTCCAGGCCAGGGAAAACTCAAAATTCCGATCCAGATGGCTGCGATAATCAACCAGATCCAATTGCGCATGGTGGTAAATTTCGGTTGAAAATACACAAAAGCCTTTATTCCAAAGGCATCTGCTTTAATTTTTCGAATTTGAATTAGGGTTTTTTTAGGGCACGTAGGTGCTGCCTCTCTGGTCTTCTTGAACAAAGATGTCACCCCTCCGGGGTTTGGTTACGTTTTGTGGGCTTGGTCGTTACAAGGGTCTCACCCCTACGGGCTTTGCGGTTTAATAAGGTGCCATCCCGCTGGGATTGGCTAGTTGGTTTTAAATGGATGTTAGAAGGCCAATTCAATCCCGTAGGGATGACATCTTTTTGCATCAACGAATTCCCAAGCTCTTCAAATGAGTCGCAAGAAGGAATTTCGATAGTTATCCTGTCAAGTAGGTTTAAGTGTTTGTTTCATGACTTTTGAGGTTTCAAAGCAGCTAAATGTTTTCATCATGTAATTTACAACTAAACTAAAAATAGGGGCATCACTATTAGCAGACATACCACAATTGAAATTCCAAGGGTGGCCAGGCTGGTTTTCTTACTAATCTTAAAATAACTTTTAATTTCTGGTTTATTGATAAGCCATAGGATGCTGGCATAAAAGACAATGCTTAAAATTTGACTTCCTGTGCTAGGTCTATCAAATAAGCTATTATTTGCAGCAATATCTATTGCTCTGGTGTTAAGGGTGATGATAAGTGATCCTAGGCTACTAAGGACTGTATAACATAGGTAGGCAGTAAGTATGATCCAGCCATTTTTCTTGCGGAGCCAAAAAAGGAGGGTGGCGAGAGGTACTAGAAAAAGAGGAAATAGGTATTCAAATACGCTTAGGTCCCAATCTCCTAAAGAGTCATCAAAGAGGGAGCTAAACATTTCGAATTCACGATACCATTGTAAAATGGCTAGCAAGCCGAAAGTAATACTAAGTGCCATAATTGTCTTTTCGGTATTTGGCTTAGAATCCTGGAAGGGCTTCATAAAGTCGACTACTCCGCTTCCTATTTTCTTGGCCTTTTCCTCAAGTTCAGATCTCTTGGCAGCATTTAACTTCCTCTCATTTTCCTCAGCTTCTAATTGCTCGTGGGCCTCCTTTAAATCCTCATCCGAAAGCATTCGTCGTGCTAATTCCGCCTTGGCAGCCTCATAAGCTTCCGCTTGATAATCTGACTGGTTTTCAATGACTTTCAATAAGTCGGGGTTGGAGAAAGCTTGGTAGCGTTGGGTAAATTGGTTCATGGTTTTTTTGAGAGTGTATTTTAGAAGTCTTTCCTCAAGTTTAGTTAAAGACAAAGTCCTCAATCCAAGTCCTTCTTAAGGCAGGCTCTCCGAATAGTGGGTATCCTTTTTTTCTCTTTACTATATTACCCTCTTGGTCAATTAGGAAAATAGTAGGTGAACTAAAAGTCCATAACCTCCATGCGAGCTTTCGGCAATGACTGCCTCTAATTTGGATGCTATCTTTATATTCAACATTCTCCGTTTTACATTCTGCCAAAAGCGGGAAGTTTAGGGTGTCAATCTCAAATTGACTTCTCAAATAACCAAGAGTGTTGATGGAGTCACCATAAAACTCAATTACATGATCAGATGTATTTTCGAGAATCGTGATTAATTGAAGACTAGAAGTATCAATATGTTCTGTGAAGTAGCTGAAGTCTTTTAGCGCTTGGAGCATTGGGGGACACTCAAGGTGCCCCATAATTACAACGCTTTTTCGGCCTTTAAAGAATTCTTCGCTAAACTCGAGATTATTAGAATCATTTAGGTTAAAGCTCGGAAAGGACTTATTAAGACCACAGCTGGATAGTAAGAGAATTGTTGAAAATAGTGCGAAGCTTTTCATCTTTGGAAGATAGGTGTTTTTGTAAATATTATAGGATCTAGTCCAAAAAACCAATTTATTCTAATAGGTCCTCCCAGCAATATACATTAATCTGGATCTTAATTTAGATCGTTTTCTTTTACGAATCTTCTATTAAGTTCTGTGGGCTTGATGCCAGTGTGGGTTTGGTGTATAAAGGTGCCACCCCTCTTGGGTTTAGATGCGTTTTGCGAGCTTGGTCTTTACAAAAATTCCACCCCTACGGGGTTTGTGTATTAGGTGGCTGGTTTTCGGGTTAAAGACATTAGGTGTTCGCTTATGTTTTGGGGTGATGATTCAGGCTTACTTTAGGAAGGTTCTCAATGAATTTCAATATTCACGTTTTGAGAAAGCTTGGTAGCGTTGGGTAAGTTGGTTCATGGTTTTTATTAGGTCCAGATAATGGGGTTTCCTGATTCTATTGAGGCCATTGTCAGTTTTTTGAGTGGTTTAATCATGTAATCATATTCAATCCCTATGGTCATGGTTTCCGTGTCAACATAAAATTCAATGTCCTCTTGGGGGTCTTCGTCTTCAATGGGATAAATTTTAGCCATACCAGTAAATTGCTTATTCGTCTTGTTGTCAACGAATCGGTATTTATCCTTACCCACTAAAACCTGTTTGAAATCCTTAGATTGAAAAGCTAGGATTGGTAACCTTTTCCAGAGAAATTTCCTGTTTTCGATTATGAAAAACCCATCTTTATTTATCCCATAATTCTGCTTGTCATATGCGGACCACATAAAAATATTGCTTTGATCCGCATTTACGGACTGGATTCTTTCACCGCTTAGTTTTAACTTTAGAACAGCCTTTTCTTCTTTAGATTGTTCGTGCTCCAAATTTTCCAAATCTTTTAAAAACTGACTAGCACATTCTGTAGGTAATGTCCCAGTATTTGCAACTGGCAAATATTTGCTTAAGATGGGGAATCGTTTTTCACCATCAAGTTCGTTTAAAACTGACCTAAAAGCACCCATGCCTGAAATATTGGATAAGTGTTCACTTACAAGTTCCATGTCTTCATGAGGGCAAGCAGTTCTTTTCCAGTTTTCAAATTCTCTATGCCTTTTGAAATACTCCTCCTCATCCTGCTTGTATAAATCTTCGATCTCAAGGTGAACTCCTTCATCGTCAAGTTCTACAAGCTCCTTATAAGGAGGTTCTTCTGTCTTACCTTCCTTAAAGCAGTTGCAAATAACGAAAGCATCGTATCCCATAATTTATTCTAAAAGGTCCTCCCGGCAATATACATTGCTTCTGGATGTCAATTTAGATCGTCTTCTTTTACGAATCTTCCAATGCGAGTTAAGTGCAAGGATTTCATCTGAATTTGACCAGGTGCTGCATCCATTTGGTCTTTTAACATAGTCGCTAATCGATTGATCCCATTCAAGGAATAAGTCGAATTCATAGCAATGATGTTCAAAATGGGACATTGAATCCACAATTCTCCAAGCTTTAATTCTTTGTTGCCGATTGTATTGATCTATCCTATTCTTTAAACTATCATATTCCATACAGGAAAGGGAGTCTAAGTGCTGATAAAGTTGGAAAGTAGGCACCTCTGCTATAATTGTGATTCCATTGTTCTGGCCAAGGATGGTGGATAAAGGGGATATTAGAAGGAAGAGAATCAGGTATTTGCTCATTTGCTTTAGATAGATTAAGTAAATCAGGGTGTTCCACTATAGGGTCTATCTATATTCGAATTTCGGAAATCTTATGATGCTTTTCACAATTAGTGAAATCTCAAATACAGATGTGACAGTTTTGGATTCTTAGCGACAGGTAATTATGCAATAATCCTGATCCTTAAAGGGTTTTGGGGAAATTACACAAAAGCGATCGTTTAAGAAAGAAAAGGTTGTGGGGATAAAGATATCACCCCGCTGGGGTTTAGTTAGGTTTTGTGGGCTTGGTACTTACAAGGGTCTCACCCTTACGGGGTTCGCGATTTTACTTAGGAGGAGGGGTAAGTGGTCGTCTTTTTCGATAGTTTGTAAATAAAAGGATTGTTTCTCTGTCCAATTCGACTGAAATGAGATTCCTCTTAAGTTTAGTTTTCATGTCCATATCGCGAATATGGCAATAATCGGATGTAGGATAATAAGTATTGTGCATTGACGTATTACCTTGTTGTTGATAAGGACTCCAGGGTATTTATCAGTAAGTTTTTTTTGGTCTTTAGCTGATAATCTTGAAAAACCGAGAGGCTGAAGCCTAGAAGGGCGAAATACATATTGACCTAGTTCCTCTTTATCGATAAGTCGACCATTTTTGAATACATAGGTGAGGAAAACCCCGTAGTAGAAAAAAAGGTTAAGCACTCCGTAGCCTATTATTTCAGTTAAGCTTACTTGGTCAAGGTAGTTTGCTAAAAGAAAAACGATCGCTGTGGGGATACTTATTATGCTTGGAAAATATTTCACTGTCTTTTAATAGCTAGCCCAAATTCTGCTTAAACCCCCCAAGGGTCTTAATTTCAAATAAACCTACAAGGCTTTCAAGATCTGAGATTAAAGAATAGCGATGCAGGCCCTCGAAGATAATAAGTCATGAAATAAGCTCCACAACGATTTTTGAAGCTTCTCTCATTTGATGACATATACCAATTCTTGTGAGATATAAAACCACCAGCAATTTATAAATAGTTCGGTTTGGAAGTAGTGGCTAAGGTGATTAGGAGGCTCAGCTATTTTAGTTTAGGGGCGCTCCTTATAAGCTCTTTCTCACGTTCAAGAAATTCTTGTATTGTTGTGGGGGCTTTACCCGTCATCTTTTGATAATTGTCTGATATTTCGGGTTCAGCTTGGAGTCGCGGCAAGAAGTGAAGTATGGTCATAACCATAGCAAAGCCTGCCTTTAAGCCTTCTTTTTTCTTTTGGAAGTAGAAGCTAATGGGATTGATGCTTTCGAACCTTATTTTTTTCTGGCTTATTGCAGACATTAATTCTATAACCTCTCCAAAGCTCTTGTTTTCAGAGCCCGTTATATCATAAGCTTGATTTTGATAATGCTCGAATTTTGTAATAAGAATCGCCGATACCTCCCCAATATTCTTGACGTCAATCCAGTTGAACTTTGCTTTTCCTGAGGGTAATGTAAGCTTCCGTTTATGGATGATTTCAGGGAGCAAGGTGGTAGTCAAGTTTTGCATGAAATAGCTTGGCCGCACAAAAATGAACTTGAATCCGAACTCTTGTATTAATCGCTCAATCTTGTTATGAGGAATAAGCTTGCTTTTTTCGGCTCCTTGGACGGACAGGAAAACTACCTTGTTTATTCCATTTTCTTGTGCCGCTTTAAAAAGTGGTCGAAAGACCTTTTCAACATCTGAAATATGAGGTGGTCGTAGAAAAAAAAGGATGTCGATTTGGTCAAACGCTTCGGTATAAGTGCTTTCGTTCTCAAAATCAAATTGACGAAAATGGAGATCAGAGTTGGTTTTAAAAATCTCTCGGGCCTTTTCGATATTCCGAACAGCAGCCAAAACCTCATAGTCGGAATTTATCTTAGTCAGATAATGGACCACTTCCAGTCCGATATTTCCTGTTGCTCCAGTTATAAGGATTCGTTTCA
>CATMQD010000120.1 GCA_950073045.1 uncultured Flavobacteriales bacterium
AGGGCTAAAATGCTTCCCCAATCATTCATGGCATCGCGCTTCCAAGCCACTTGCATTACTCGGTGGAAAGAAACCGCACTTACGTCCCATCCCTTCTCAAGCCAGCCATAATTCATTTCGGTATAGTGCTTTCCTTTTCGCACGTTGATACTCATACCGATACTATGTAAAATGAAATCAAGCTTTCCGCCTAAAACTTCTTCAGCCTTAGCAAAGAGATTATCTAAATCCTCCATGCTAGTTGCATCGGCAGGAACAATTTCGGATCCGGTTTTCTCAGCTAGCTTATTAATTTCCCCCATGCGCATTGCTACGGGAGCATTAGTTAAAACAAACTGGGCACCTTGCTCATGAGCTTTTTCAGCAATTTTCCAAGCAATGGAGTCTTCATTTAAAGCTCCGAAGATGATGCCTTTTTTTCCAGCTAATAGATTGTTGGCCATGATTCTAATTTAGAGTGCTAAATTAACCATTCTGGGCAATCCTAATACTCCTCAATAAATCTCCGTTCCTCAGCGCTTAAGGAGTCTGCGCCTGAATGCTTTACCTTAGTTAAAATCCGATTAAGCTCTCTTTCCCTCCAGGCTTGCTGCTCTTTGTAGCGATCATCTACAGTTTGATTTTGCTTGCCATTACCGTAATTCCACAGTAAAAGTCGGGGTTTAAAAAACATTACAATTAAAAATGCAGCACTGGGAACAGCCAGTAAAATGATAGTAAGGGTGTTTTGCTCTATCACATAAGGGGCTAAAACCAAAGTGGCAATTAATCCGCTTAAGGCTCCGCCAAGATGGGCTTCATGACCAATATTATCATGCTGCTTTCCGATGCCGTAGATGGAATATAAAATAAAGATTAGACCATAAATCCAAGCAGGAATTGGAATGGGGATAAAGAACATATAAAGGCTCATGCCAGGTTCTAAAATAATCGCGCTAAATATGATTCCGCTTACTGCTCCAGAAGCTCCTACAGCTCGGTATTCATTGTTATCTCGATGGTAAAACCAAGCTAAAAGATTCCCGCCCAATAAACTGATCGCGTAAATTAAAATGAAATAGGCGCTGCTCAAGTTCGCTTCTACCCTACCCGCAAAAACGTATAAGCTGAACATGTTAAAAAAGAAGTGGGTCCAATCAACATGCACAAAGCCCGAGCTAAACAATCGGTACCATTGCCCTTGCTTGAGACTGCCTACTCTTAATAAGGTATCATTAAAACGACCTTGATCCTGAAAGGCAGACCAGGTTACGATTAGATTTAAGCCGATAATTATAATGCCAGCAATGTGAAGCGAATACATGTATTAGCGATGAGTTTTTTCGGCTTTCATAGCCTGAACGGAAAAGTAGATTCCGTTTACCAGCGCTAAAAGTAAACCAATGGGGAAAATCTCGGCAATGGTTAAACCAAAACGTACCATAAAATTCCCTTCATAAGACTCCATTATTTCTCGCTGGTTAGCGAAACGGTTTTCAATTTCCAGCTGGCCAAGCGAACTATCATCCAACCTTTCCTTAATCTCTGCCAGATAATTGCTCACATATTCATGTCCATGCTGAACGAAATAAATTTCCCACATCAAGGCATAAACCACCGAAGCAATAATTATAATGTAAAAGCCTACTAAAAAGGATCGTGAAAAATTCATTTCTCCCGAAAGCACCTTTTGCTGAATATACCTAACCGATAAAAAAACAGCTAAGCCTAAGACGATAAGCATCAAGGCATAGCGCAAAGTTTCGGAGGATGAAGAATTAAGGGCTGAACTGCCAGTGTTGACAAAAAAACCGGCGCCGATAATAAGGCCGGAGAGGATGCCAAAAAACCAAATTATTTTTCGCATTTCGTGTAGTGGGTAGGGGGCGAATTTAGGAATTCTACTTCTCCCAAAAAATAATCCAACCTTTTGTTTAAACCTTTAGAAACAAATCTCATCAATGAATTAAATCAGAAATATGACCAAGCCAATTTTCAGTATCGTTTTTCTCCTCTTGATCGCTGGAGCATGTAAGGATGATGAAAATCAATTATCCAATAGTAATTCTACCGCCCAAGGTGAATATTCGAGGCCGGTACTTCCCGATCAAACTGAAAATTATGCTAATCAAGCCCTACCTAACTACCTCCTAGCAGGCCCAGTTGCTAATGCCGATAACACACCCCCAAACAATCCCATTACTAATGCAGGGGCTACTTTAGGTCGAGTGCTTTTCTACGATAAACAAATGAGCCTAAACAATTCCTTGGCTTGCGCTTCTTGTCATCAATCTATTAATGGATTTAGTGATCCCGCAACTTTAAGCTTGGGGTTTGAAAGTGGATCAACTGGTCGACATTCCATGTCATTGGCGAATAGCACCTATTATGCAAACGGACGATTTTTTTGGGATGAACGTGCTGCTAGTCTAGAAGATCAAGTGCTTATGCCTATTCAAGATCATGTGGAGATGGGAATGAGCCTAGATAGCCTCAAAAAACGCCTGAACACCCTCGACTACTACCCTGCTCTATTTACTGCCGCTTTTGGCAGTGATGAAATAAACAGTGATCGAATTAGTCTGGCCTTAGCCCAATTCATCCGCAGTATGATCAGCTTTAACAGTAAATTCGATATCGGTTTGCAACAGGTAACAAATCCTGGTCAAGATTTCCCGAATTTTAGTGCTGAGGAGAACCTGGGAAAAAGCTTATTCTTGGATCCCGCGATCGGTTGTGCCGCCTGTCATGGCACCAATGCATTTATAGCTCCTGGTCCACGTAATAATGGCTTAGACTTACTAAATGTAGATGATGGTGGAGTTGGAGAAGCGAATGGTAATGCCAATCAAGTTGGACAGTTTAAAGTAGGCTCTCTTAAAAACATTGCTCTTACTGCTCCCTATATGCACGATGGTCGATTTACAACTTTAGAAGAGGTTATTGAACATTATAATAGTGGTGTGCAGGATAATGCCAATTTAAGTGTGCCCTTGCGGCTACCGAATGGTGGAGTGCGAAGATTGAATTTAAGTCAGGAGGAAAAAGATGCGCTCCTCGCTTTCCTTAATACCCTTACCGATACTGTGATTATTGCAGATTCGAAGTTTAGCGATCCTTTCCCCGCTCATTAATTTTGCTCCCTAGAATATCGTTTTAACTTGGATTCACTGCGGTAAACCTCCGCGGTGATTCCTCCAACCAATATTAGTCCTAATAAAATAAGGCCTATCGTTAATCCCGAAATAGGTGAAAAGGACCATAGAACAGCTCCTGCTATTAAATACATCGCGACCCTTAAAAACAAAATTGGTAAAAGTTTTTGGGCATACTTCCAATTTCTGCGGCTGCGCACAGCACGATCTGACTTATAACCATAAAAGCTGCTGGGCTTTTTTGCGGGAAAAATCTTGCTTAATAAAGCTAATACTAACATTAAGCCAGCTAAGCCTAAAAAGACGAGGAATAATATGTCGGTTCGCATGTTTGAAGCTTGTTTGGAGGCTCGAACAAAGATAAACTTACTCCTTTGCCAGCAATGCCTTGTTGAAAATTTTAGTGTTAAGAATCCTAGCATTCAACACCATTTCCTTTTAACCCCGAAGAAATATTTGGTTAATCCTTAATTCATCTTAAGCATTACCTTCGTTTATATAATTAAACGAAATGTTGCGATACTGTATAGTGGTCTTCTTTTCTGGGCTTTTACTCCTACCTACAAATTCAGTAGCCCAAGCGGACAATCAATTTCCCCTCCTCGATTCCTTGAAATCGATTCTCGATCAAAATCAACAAGTTAAGGGCAGTTACTGCATCTACAAAAGTGGAAAAGTAGTGGCCGAAGGGAGCTTTGGTTATGAATCGGGTGATTATACCTATCGAATTGGCTCTATCTCCAAAACCTTTACCGCGGCGTTAATTTTAAAGGCTGTGGAGGAAGGTAAAATCAAGCTCTCCGACCCTATTGATAAGTGGTTCCCTAAAATCCCCAATGCGAAATCAATTAGCATTGAGATGCTTTTAAACCATCGTAGTGGGATTCATAATTTCACTAATGATGCTTCTTATCCGCAAATCATGGAAACTGAGCAAAGTAGAACCGACATGCTAGGTCGGTTTGCCAGCATGGAAGCAGATTTCAAACCAGGTTCTGATTTTAATTATTCGAATACCAATTATGTTTTAGCCTCTTATATTTTAGAGACGATTTACGGTCAAAGCATGCAGGCACTGCTCGAAAAACACATCAGCAAGCCAGCAAAATTGAAAAACACCTATTTCTTCTTGGAGGATAAAAAAGATGAGCGAGAAGTGGATAGCTATTATTGGAGTGGAAGCTGGAATAAAATGCCTCGCACCCACCCAAGCATTCCTATGGGAGCAGGAGCTATCGCTTCTAAGCCCGAAGATCTTTGTCGATTTATGCGCAGTTTACACCAAGGTGACATCATTAAATCTAGCAGCATAGGCAAGATGAAAGGTGATTCGGATTATGGCTTGGGCCTGATGCAATTCCCTTTTTATTCCAAAGTCGCTTATGGCCACAATGGAGGAATTGACGGTTTTCAAAGTCATGCTAGCTACTTCCCGGAAGAAGACCTTGCGATTGCCCTTTGTTTAAATGGTGCGCAATATCCTATGAATGACCTATTAGTAGACCTTCTTTCAATCTATTTCGAGCGAGAAGATTATCAATTGCCAGAGTTTAAGCAGGTGGATCTAGCGGTAGAGGAACTAGAACAATACATTGGCACTTATCGCTCTGCTAATTTCCCAATGGATATTGAGGTGTTTTTAGAGGGCACACAGCTTAAAGCCAAGGCTACGGGACAAGGATCATTCCCACTTAGTGCCTTGGGTGAGCATAAATTTGAGTTTAAAGCCGCCGGCATAAGCATGCTCTTTGAACCTGAAAACAATGTGATGCTTTTTGAGCAAGGAGGAATGAAAGTGAAATTTGAGCGCTAATAATTCTATTCTCGAAAACTTATCCAAAAAGATCACGTTCATTTAGTACACAATCAAGCTATGTCAGACCTAAATATTCCCGACCATAATCTAGAGCGCATTGTAATTATTGGCTGTGGTTTTGGTGGACTAAATCTCGCCCAAAAGTTAAATCACAAACGTTATCAGGTAGTTATGATTGATAAACATAATTACCATACCTTCCAGCCCCTTTTATACCAAGTGGCAACTGCTGGTTTGGAACCTGATTCCATAGCCTATCCTATTCGCAATATTTTCCGGAAACTGCCCAATTTTTATTTCCGCTTAGCAGAAGCCAAAAGCATTGATGCGGATAATAATGTACTCCATTGTGATATTGGCGATTTAAAATACGACCACCTCATAATAGCAACTGGTAGTGGCACGAATTACTTTGGCATGAAAGCCGTTGAAGAGCGGAGCATGCCTATGAAAACGGTACCTGAGGCTCTTAATCTGCGCAGCCTGATTTTGCAAAACTTCGAAGCCGCTTCTCTTACCCAAGACCTCAAAGAGCGGGAACGATTAATGAATTTTGCCATTGTTGGAGCTGGGCCTACTGGAACGGAATTGGCAGGGGCGCTTGCCGAGTTAAAAACCCACGTTTTACCAAACGACTATCCAGACCTCGACTTTCGTCGGATGTCTATCCACCTCATTGAAATGGCGGATAAGGTATTGCCACCAATGCAGGACTTCTCTTCCAACAATGCCATGAAATACCTAGAAAAACTTGGAGTACAAGTTTGGCTAAACACGGCGGTTAAGGATTATGATGGTGATACAGTAAGCACCAATAAAAAGGATATTCCGGCCTCCACCCTTATATGGGCAGCTGGAGTGAAGGGCAATATTATTGAAGGTTTAGAAGAAGGCCCAGACTTTGAGCGGGGCCGTTACAAGGTAAATGAAGTAAACCGGGTGGGCAATCGGACTAATATTTATGCTATTGGCGATGTAGCTGGAATGCAAACTGAGTCCACTCCCAAAGGACATCCCATGCTGGCCCAGGTTGCCATTCAACAAGGCTTAAACTTAGCTAAGAATTTTAATAGTAAAAAGGAGCAATCGCAATGGAAAGCCTTTAAATATAAAGACAAAGGCACCATGGCTACTGTGGGTCGCAATAAGGCGGTTGCAGAATTGTACAATAAGTTTATGCTGAAGGGTTTCCCCGGATGGGCTGTATGGATGGCCGTGCATTTAATTAGTCTGGTAGGTTTCCGAAATCGATTGGTGGTATTCTTGAATTGGCTGATTAACTATTTCAGTTATGATCGTAAAATCCGACTTATCATACGCCCTTGGAAAAGAATCGATCAATTGTAAATGTGCAGCCTCAGCTACCTTCCTTCTAAAGAGGGCTTTATTTTAAGTCATAATCGAGATGAGCTTCCGCAAAGAGAAAGTTCATCTACAATAAAAGAAGGTCCCGACTTTTATTTCCCTCAGGATTTAAAAGCTGGTGGTACTTGGATGGGTGCGCATAAAAGTGGCTGGTCGGCCTGTTTATTAAATGGCGGTAGTGTTCCCTATTTACGAAAGCTACCCTATGCTGAAAGTCGCGGAACAGTTATTCTAAGATTTTTAGAAGAACCAAATTTAAAGCACTTTCAAAAACAAAGCTGGGAAGGATTAGAGCCCTTTACCTTAATCCTGGCACGTGCTAATGA
The DNA here is from genome assembly GCA_950073045.1 of uncultured Flavobacteriales bacterium. GTDB lineage: Bacteria > Bacteroidota > Bacteroidia > Flavobacteriales > Schleiferiaceae > Croceimicrobium. The sequence continues at coordinate 6,642 of CATMQD010000120.1, forward strand.
GCTTTGGCAGTTACATCACGACCCTCATGAAAAACATTGGCAAAAGCTAAATCCTGAGGAAGCTCATTTTTGGAGTAGCACCAAACTTTATCATCCTAATATAAGGGCAGCTCGCGAGGCTCGGTTTCGAAATTGGTTAACAGAATCCCAGACCATCGATCGAAAATCCATTCAAGCCTTCCATTTAGATACCCAACTTAGTCCAACAAAAGGTGGCTTACGCCTAGATGAAGACTCCTTATTAAACACTGTTAGTTTTTGCCAATTTGAAGCGCAAAGGGAGCAATTCCATTTCTCTTATCATTACTTGCTGAAAAATCGCTCCGACCAGAAAAACTGGTAGCAATTCATCGACTTCTCTCCCCTTTTTATCGACACCTGCCGATACTATTAGAGTATTTTGGCGCACCTCCCTATTTTATTTTACTTGATTTTCAGCCACTTAAAAAAACATACAGTACTTTGTTTTGCATAGTACTAATATTCTACCATATCTTTGCAAAACAAAACATAAGACAATGAAAAAATTATTGATCACCCTGCTTATGCCCCTATGCTCTTTGGTGGCAAATGCCCAAAATCCAGATCCCATCGATCGGATATATCATCAATATGGTGGTGAAAAAGTGAGTATCGGCCTCGACTTAGATGCTGGTTTTCTGGAAAACTTCGACATTGATATCGACACTCACGAGGTAGAGCAACATATGGAGGGCACCATTAAACGGATGCGCATTGTACGCTTCGAAGATTATTATACTGCGCTTCATTCCGAAAAGGAAATCGTAGAGGAACTTTTAGAATTGGGCTATGAATCGGTTCATGTACCTAAAGACTGGCACGAATCGGACAGTCAGCTCTTAATTTTCCGATTGAAAGGAAATAAGGTTAGTCCCCATTTAATTTTCATTCATAATGATCGGGGTTCTGAAGATGCCACCATATTAATTTTAAGTGGTTCCATCATTTATAAAAGCAAAGCGCTATGAATCTTGAAAATACCAAGGCACAAATGCGGAAGGGCGTTTTAGAGCTCTGCATTTTAAACATGCTCAAGGAGCGTGATGCCTATGCTAATGAGATAATTAGTGAACTAAAAAAAGCGGAGCTCATAGTAGTGGAAGGAACCTTATACCCTTTATTAACCCGTCTAAAAAATGGTGGACTATTAGCTTATCGCTGGGAAGAATCTACCAGTGGGCCGCCCCGCAAGTACTACACCCTTACTGAACTTGGGAATTCAGCCCTTAAAGAGCTGCGCCAGAGTTGGGAAAAACTCCAGCAAGCAGTAAATCAAAGTATCGACGAAATCAACGAAAAATAAAACATCATGAAAAAGACACTTAACATAAATCTTGGGGGCATGATCTTTCATATCGATGAAGATGCCTTCAAAAAGCTGGAGTCCTATTTGGGCGCCTTGCGAAATCAATTCCACAAAACAAATGGTGGAGATGAAATCCTTAATGATGTGGAGAGTCGCATGGCCGAGCTTTTCCGCGAACGCACCAGCAGTAGCAAAGAGGTTATAAACCATAGCGATGTAGAAGAGGTAATCAGCATTATGGGGAAACCAGAGGATTACCTACAAGAAGAAATGGAGAGCGATTATACCAACTATGAGAGCTTTTCCAACACCAAAAAAATGCACCGCGATGTAGATAACCGCATCATTGGTGGGGTAGCCTCTGGATTAGGAGCTTACTTTCACATCAATGCCTTATGGTTACGCTTGCTCTTCCTATTTTTAATGTTTACCGGTGGATTTGGCTTTATTCTTTATCTAATTCTTTGGGCCTTAATGCCGGCCGCCAGAACTACCGCCGAAAAACTGCAAATGCGGGGAAAGCCAGTTACCCTCAGCAATATTGAGAACTTCGTAAAAGCAGAAGGAAATGCTGTGGGGAGAACCATGTCTGAGCTAGGTGGACAAGCGCGTAATTACGGTAGTCGTGGAAGCAATGCTTTAGGGAACCTATTTGCTGCCTTCTTTAAATTGATCCGCATGATTTTGAAATTCATCTTTAAAATCATCGGTTTTATACTCCTCAGTCTGGCTTTAATTTTTCTGGGAACCATCGTATTAGGAATTTTTGTGGGTCTGGATATCGATGGCCTCCACTTAGGACCAGATGTTATTAATCAAGGGATGCAAGTGCTTTCGCTAGATAGTAATATCTACAATAGTATTATGATTGGCCTGAGTCTGCTATTCTTGGGACCACTGCTACTTCTTGTTTACTTCGGTTTACGAATTGTTTTTGGTATCGAACCATTAAACTCTGGTACTCGTAAAGGCTTGGCTCTGGTTACTTTGGCAGGATTAGTAACCCTGATTGTAGGAGGTATTCAAGTGGCTCAAGAGTTTGATGATTTCGGTTATCATACTACCGAGCAAATTGTGCCTACCAAAAATGGGATGATTGCCTTGGAAATAGAGCAAGACAGCATTTATGAGCAGATGAGCTACTATCGTGATGATAACCCATGGCAGATATTTAATGGCGAAAGCTATTTCACAAGAATTGACTTCGACATTCGCCGTGCCCAAACCAAACGTAGCTATTTAATGACAAAGGTTTCTGCACGTGGCAGAAGTCGCGATGAGGCCAGAAAGAATGCTCGATCACCACAGTTTAAGGTAAAGCTAGACACGGGCTTAATCCGCAGCAGCTCCTATTTCACTATACCAGAAGATGGTTTATACCGTGCACAGCATATTGAAATGATTCTCTATTTAGCCGAAGGAGATACCGTGTACATAAATGATGGTATGGAACGTCTTATTTACGACATTAATAATGTGCAGAATTATTGGTCACAAAACATGAGTGGGCATTTCTGGACCATGACAGAAAGGGGTCTCTTTTGTACCGACTGTGAAGAGTCTGAATTAATAGAAGAACGCTGGGAATTGGAAGAGATTGAAGATATCGAAAAACAAGAAGTTGAGATCAGAGATGGTTTCATTGAAATAGAAGAACAGCAAGTTCAGCATGAAGAAACTAGCTTCCCTAAAATGGCAATCATGATTACGCCGCCGAAAGAAAGTAGTTTGATTTAAGTGAATCGGCCGTCCCGGCTATGCCGGGACGGTTTTTTTTTTACCGGATATCGCATAAGATACTTGAACACGGATAAAAAGAATACACGGATTGAGCTCCGTATAAAATCTCTTGTATAAACTTTACCCTAGCAGCCACGGCTAAGTTCTGATGACAGTGCCTGAAAAAAGTTGACACATTTCTACTGTAAAAATCCAGAGAAATGGAAAGAAAGAAAAGAGAGTTGA
>CATMQD010000121.1 GCA_950073045.1 uncultured Flavobacteriales bacterium
CCCTGCCATATTAGTCCTTATTGGAATCCTACTCTTGGGAGCATTATACTTTATGCCTCGCACCCCGGAGAGCGATATTGTGGTGGAAACTGGTTCTGATAATGAAACTCTTGACAACTCATACTCACTAGCAGATTCACTGGTTGATGTTGCCTTACACAAATTAGAGAGTGGCGAATTACCACCGATGCAGGCGGTATTAAGCATTCGTGATATTTCGGAGAAATTCCCTGAAAATATCAAGGCTAATTTCACTTTAGGTGTAATGAGCATGCAAACTGGACAATACGAAAAGGCGAAGGAGCGCTTTTTAAAAGTATTGAATGAAGATGTTAAAAACTTAGATGCCCACTTGCTCCTTTCCCGCGCTAAGCTTTTTGCTGGCGATAGCAGTGGTGCACTAAACAGTCTAGAGTCTGCATTAGAAAACTTTAGCGACGAAGAAACAAGAAAGGCCATTAAGGAAGAAATGGCAAGTATTAATCCCAATTAAAAATTATTGTTATGCCTAGCGGTAAAAAAAGAAAACGTCATAAGATGTCGACCCACAAGCGTAAAAAGCGCTTGAGAAAAAACCGTCACAAGAAAAAATAGGATTTGCGATCTTAGGATCCATCCTCTGCCATAGCACCCTAAATTGTGGTGCTTTCGGCGTTTCTATATTTTAGGTTGATATCTCCCGAAAGGGAAAAAAACATTTTAAGGTGAGTACAGAATTAGTTATTAATTCGCGTACTGCCGATTCTGTAGCGGTTGCGCTACTCAAAGAGGGTAGGCTCTCGGAATTGCATTATGACAATTCGGATGAGTTTGCTGTTGGTGATATATACATGGGAAAAATCAAGAAGATTGTTCCCGGCTTAAATGCGGCATTCGTGGATGTAGGCTATGAAAAAGATGCCTTTTTACATTATCACGATTTAGGTCCGCAAATCAAATCACTCAACAAATTTACCCGCAAAACGCAAACCGGTAAACAACGTTGGTCCCTGACCGACTTTGAAGCCGAAGCGGACATTGATAAGAACGGCAGTATCGATAAAGTTCTGCGCGAAGGCCACAATATATTGGTGCAAATCGCAAAGGAACCTATCTCAACCAAAGGACCTCGTATTACTTCTGAGCTTTCCATAGCTGGGCGATACGTGGTATTGGTACCCTTTTCGAAAAGGGTAAGTGTAAGCAGCAAGCTTCGTGATAAAGACGAAAAAGATCGTCTTCGTCGCTTGGTTAAGAGTATTCGTCCCAAGGGTTTTGGGGTGATTGTTCGCACCGCTGCTCAGGATTGTCAAGTTGCAGATCTCGATAGCGACATCCAGGAACTAGTAGAGAAGTGGAAGCAACTACACCGCGGCATTCAAAGAGTGCGCGGACCAAAACGAATTCTACGCGAAATCAATCGCGTTTCCGCACTTCTACGTGATGTGCTCAATGACTCCTTTAATTCCATTGTTGTAGACGACCTCGATCTTTTTAATGAGGTAAAGGATTATATGCGCAGCATTGAACCGGAAAAAGAAAAAATTGTAAAGTATTATCAAGGGCGGGTTCCCGCTTTTGAACACTACGGTATCGAACGACAAATCAAATCGGCATTTGGCCGCTCTGTAAGCATGGGTAAGGGTGCCTACCTGATTATAGAACATACCGAAGCCATGCACGTAATTGATGTAAACAGCGGTAATCGTACCAATTCATCCGAAAACCAGGAAGCAAACGCACTTGCGGTAAACCTTTCTGCGGCAGAAGAAATCGCCCGCCAATTACGCTTACGCGATATGGGTGGTATTGTGGTTGTCGACTTTATCGATATGCACAAAAGCGAAAATCGGAAGAAATTATACGAAAAGCTAAAGGAGGAAATGGCGACCGATCGCGCTAAGCATAAGATTTTACCCCCGTCCCGTTTTGGCTTAGTAGAAATCACACGGCAACGTGTTCGTCCAGAAATGGCTATCCAAACTCGGGAAGAAAACCCCGACGGCAATGGTGAGGTGGAAGCGCCAATCCTTATTGTTGATGAAATTGAGAATAAGCTCGAACTAATTGCAAAACAAGAGAAGGATAAAAACATCTACTTGCACTTGCATCCTTTTATCGCCGCTTATATCACCAAAGGACTCTTCAATTCGATGCGCCGTAAATGGTCGAAAAAGTTTAAAAGGAACTTGAAAGTTATCCCCAGAGATTCGTTCAAATTCCTTGAGTATCATTTTTTCAATGATAAAGACGAGAAGTTCGAGTTTAATTAGTGCTGCTAGGAGTTTGGACTTTTCGCAGAATTGGTATTTTTGCCCTCAATTAGAAAACAAGTGATGAAAAAGGGAATTGTATTTTTAGGAACCATCTTATTGTTAAGCTCCTGTGTAAGTAAATCAAAATATACTGATTTACAGAACCAGTATAATGATACTAATGATGAGCTGAGTAAAACTCGCATGGAATTAGCCGCTTGCTTAGACAATAAGAAAAGTGCCCAAAAAGAAATCGACTACTTAAAGAAAACCAATTACCAGTTATTGAAGAACATTGGTAACATGTCTACTTTAAGTAAAAAAGAAGCTGAGAACTTAGAGCGCTCACTAGAGCAAATCAAGGAAAAGGACATGACTATTCAGAGTCTACAAGACGCAATTAATAAGCGTGATTCTGTAACCTTTGCTTTGGTAACCCGCTTAAAAGGTGCTACTGTTGGCATGAACGATGAAGACATCAGCATCAATGTAGAAAAAGGTGTTGTTTACGTATCCATCAGCGATAAGCTTTTATTTAATAGCGGAAGTGCTAGCCTAGGAAGCGATGCTCGTCGTGTACTGGGTAAAGTTGCACAAGTATTAAAGGCTCAACCAGAGTTAGAGTTTATGGTTGAAGGACACACCGACAACAAAGCCGTTTTAGCTACTGCCCCATTTAAAGATAACTGGGAACTTAGTGCTTTACGTGCCGCTTCTGTTGTTCGCGCTTTACAATCTGATTTTGAAATTGACCCTAAGCGTATGACTGTTGCTGGTAAAGGTGAATATGCACCCGTTGCCGATAACAGCGAAGCTGAAGGGCGTGCTCAAAACCGTCGTACTCGTATCGTTATTCTTCCAAAATTAGATGAGTTCTACACTCTAATTGAAGAAGGAATGGAAGAGGCTTCGAAATAAGCATTGCCCACCAAGATTTTTTTAAACCCCGGTCGCTTGGCCGGGGTTTTTTATTAGCTATTGTTCTACAGCAAAAATCAACTCTTGCCACAAAGCTTCACTATGCAGTTTCCTTACTTCGCGCCACAATCATTATTAAAGTTTAAAACCTGAAATCAATGAAAAGAACTTTTATTCTAAGTTGCCTCGGTATTCTTTTAAGTCTTGGTCTTAATGCTCAAACAGAAAAAGGTCGTCTAATTACTGGCCTCTCCTCTAACCTTAACCTTTCCAACTCTTCTTTGATGGGAATAAGCTTTGGAAGCTCTAAATACCACAGCGATGATCCGAATTTTCAAGAGTCAGCTTCCAATCAAGTTTTTGCGATAAACCTTAATCCGAGAGTGGGCTATTTCCTCATAGACAATTTAGCTATCGGCCTTGATCTTACCTATTCCTATAATCAGGAGAAAAATGGCGAAAGCAGTAACCTTTATAAACAAAGTGCTTTTACTGGCGGGCCCTTTCTTCGTTATTACTATCCTCTTAACGAAAGTCTTCTTTTTGGTGAAGTTTACGGTAGCTATGGAAAGCTACTAACAAGCTATGATTATACCGATAATAGCCTCTTTGAGGACACTGAATACGAAACCTTAATATTGAACTACGGTTTGGCTGTTGGCCTGAGTTTCCCTTTAACTGACATGACATTTTTCGATTGTGCTATCGGCTATAACGCCTATAAATTTAGTCCCCAGGATGATGATTCTGAATACGATGAATACACTACTCAGCAAGGACTAAATCTTAAGCTAGGATTCAGCATCTTCCTTGGCGAATAAGAGATTCCTCTCTCTATGTTCCATCTATAGAGACCCGGGGCCCCTTCTCAAATGAAGGGGCTTTTTTATGTGCACATACTTCTGAATTTTGGATTAAACCCTACCTTCACATCATCAAACAAATCCAATGATGAAAAAATATATTTCTATTCTCCTTTTGGCCGGTTTTGGCCTTATGGGGCAAGATGCGGTAATGACTCCCGAAAAGCTCTGGGAGCTTGGTAGAGTAAGTCTGGATGCCGTATCCCCCGACGGAAAATCCTTTGTTTATGGAGTATCACGTTATGATATCAAGGCAAACTCTGGAAACCGCGACCTCTACTTAATGGAAATCAAATCGGGCAAAATAACTCAGCTTACCGACATGAAGGGCAGTGAATATGGAGCCCACTTTGTAAATGATGGTGTTGCTTTTAATCATGGAGGGCAACTACATTGGGTTGGTACCGATGGGAAGGGCCAAAAACCACTAACTAATATCGAAGGCGGAATTTCTGGAGCTAAAGCCTATGCTATGGCTGATGGCTCCCTTAAAATTCTTTTTAGCAAAAGTTTTAAAACCGCAGAAACCCCTGCAGAAATGTATCCAGAACTTCCAGAAGCTGAATTTAGAGTGATGGATGATTTGATGTACCGCCACTGGGATTCTTGGGATGATTATGAGTCGATGCAGGTTTGTATTAGCAGCTATAAGGACAAGGCGGCTACCGCTTTCAGTAATTTGCTAGAAGGTAGTCCATTTGATTGCCCTGTTCCTCCCTTCGGCGGATCTGAGAGCTATGTTCTGAGCCCTGATGGAAATTTCGTAGTTTATGAAAGTAAAATGCTAGAGGGCAAGGACTTCGCAGAGCAAACCAATAGCGACCTTTACCTAGTTGATCTGAAAACTGGCAACACCTCCAATATTACCGAGGGAATGGAAGGTTACGATAAAAACCCTCAGTTTTCTCCGGATGGCTCTAAAATCGCTTGGCTAAGCATGTCTACCAATGGGTACGAAAGTGATGTTAACGACCTTATTATCATGGATCTAAATACCAAAGTAAAAACGCATGTTTTAAAAAGTAGCAATAAGTACGACACCTATACTTTTAATTCTTTCGCTTGGGCGGATGAGGATGAGTTCATAGTGGGAATTCCTCACATGGGCAGCAATCAGATTTTCGAATTAGAGCAGGATGGCAATACTTGGGAATTTGAAAAAATCACCGAAGGAGACCACAACCACAATCACTTCGAAATTGCTAAAGGTGGCTTATTAGTTGATCGACAAGATATGAACAATGCTACCGAAGTTTATTTCATTAAAGATAATGGCAAAGCCAAGCAGCTTACTCATATTAATGATGAAATCTATTCTTCAATCGGGAAAAGTAAAATCGAAAAGCGCATGGTTAAAACCAGCGATGGCAAAGACATGCTAACCTGGGTTATTTATCCACCAGACTTCGATCCTACTAAAAAGTACCCCACCCTACTCTATTGCCAAGGTGGACCACAGTCTCAAGTATCTCAATTTTACAGCTTCCGCTGGAACTTCCAATTAATGGCCGCTCAAGGATATATTGTTGTGGCTCCAAACCGTAGAGGGTTGCCGGGGTTTGGTCGCGAATGGAACGAGCAAATTTCTAAAGATTGGGGTGGCCAAGCCATGCGCGACTACTTGTCAGCTATTGATGAAGTTTCAAAGGAAAGCTACGTGGACAACGATAATTTAGGATGTGTAGGCGCTAGTTATGGTGGCTACTCTGTGTACATGCTTGCCGGTATTCATGAGGGCCGTTTTAAAAGCTTTATCTCGCATTGTGGTTTATTTGATCTGGAAAGCTGGTACCTCAGCACTGAAGAACTGTTTTTCGCAAACTACGACCTAGGCGGTCCCTTTTGGGAGGAAGCCAATGCGGAAACCTACAGCAGTTTCGATCCTAAGGATTATGTACAAAATTGGGATACTCCAATGTTAGTAATCCACGGTGGTAAAGATTTCCGCGTACCGGAAAATCAAGGCATGGAAGCCTTCCAAGCCGCCAAACTACGTGGCGTGCCAGCCCGTTTCTTATACTTCCCAAATGAAGGTCACTGGATATTAAGTCCCCAAAACGGATTGGTATGGCACGATCAGTTCTTCCTTTGGCTAGACACTTACCTCAAATAAACTGGTTTAACATTATTCCAAAGGCCCAGAGTATTTACACTTTGGGCCTTTTTTTTGGTTGCTCCTAAAAAAAAGCAATTCCCATTCGTCTGCTTTAATTTCCGATTCATCAGCGAATGCTTCGACTCATCAACTTTTAATTTCCCAGAAGCAGGCCCCCCGGTAGTTTAGCGGTCAAATCAAGAAAACATGTACCGCCATTACCTTTTCATAATCCTTTTACTTATTAGCTTAACAAGCAGTGCCCAGCTTAAGGGCATAGTAATCGATCAAAATGAACAGCCCCTAATTGCGGTAAATATCTACCTCCAAGGAAGCTACCATGGAACAAGTACTGATGCTGCTGGCGAATTTGCTTTAGATCAAGTGAAGGCCGGCGACACCTTGGTTTTCAGTTTTTTGGGTTTTGAGACTAAAAAGTGGGTTCTTAAATCACAGCATTTTCAAATCTATAACCGCATTCGATTAAAGGAGGCTTTTAATAAACTTAAGGCAGTTTCGGTTAGTGCGGGCAGCATAGAAGTAAGCGACGAGCAAAAAGCGGTAGTGCTAAATCCACTGGATGTAGTTACAACCTCTGGCGCCCTTGGGGATGTAATTGGAGCTTTAAAAACCCTACCAGGTACCGCCAATAATGACAGCGACGGAAGGCTATTTGTGCGCGGTGGTTCTGCCGACGAAACCGCTATTTTTATTGATGGCCTACGTTTGGGAAGTGCCTTTGGCTCTAGTTTAAATGGTATCCCCACTCGCAGTCGCTTTAGTCCACAATTATTTAAAGGCAGCTTTTTTAGCACTGGTGCCTATTCTGCCGAGTTCGGACAAGCACTATCCTCCGTACTTTCTTTAAACAGTGTGGACTTCCCCCTTCGAAGACAAACCGATTTGGGTATATCTAGTGTAGGCTCCTCAGCCAGTCATACCGAAGTTTGGGAACGCCAGTCCTTAACCAGCAATTTCAATTACACCAACCTTAAGCCCTACATGGCCTTTGTTCCTCAAAACATAGAATTTGTAGAAGCTCCAAATGGCATCAGCACCGAGTTTCTTTTCCGACAGAAAGTCTCTAAACGTGGATTATTCAAGGCTTTCTATGCCTATCAATACTCGGGCATGGAAGTATTAAGAGAACAACTAGAATCGGATCAATTGCAGAGAACTAGCCTAGATAATTTCTTTCATCATTTAAACCTAAACTACCAACAGGATTTAAATTCTAAAAACCTGATTGATGGTGGTATCAGCTTCTCCGCGAATAAGGATGATATTATTCAGGATAGCAACATTATTGGGATGAATAGTAAGCTCTTGCATATGAAAGTACGTCATCAATACTTTGCTACCGAAAGACTAAGACTGAAATTCGGGGCCGAGAGCTTTGCTCGATTCTATGATGAATCCCTAAATGGCCAAAGTCGCGATATTGCCAATGAGCAAATTGCCGCTTTCGCAGAAGGAGATTATCACTTTAATAGCGACCTCGTTTTAAAGTTAGGACTTCGTCAATCTTGGTACGCCAATAGCTCCTACTTAATGCCAAGGGCCTCTTTGGGATACCGTCTCAATCAGAGTTCTACTCTTTCCCTAGCTTTTGGAGATTATGTTCAAGAACAGTCTCCAGCCGTGCTAATCCTAGAAAACAACTTAAGTTCCTCAAAAGCCCAGCATCTAATAATCAACTACCAGTTTAATAAGGGCAGTCATACTTTTCGCATTGAAGCCTACAGCAAGGTATATCAGAGTTTACTGCGCAATCAAAACAACTATTTCAGCAATGGCAAAGGCTATGCCCGCGGATTTGATCTATTCTGGAGAAATCGTGGCGGAGTGAAAAATCTCGATTATTGGATCACCTATTCTTATATTGACAGCAAGCGTCATTGGAGACATTTCGAAAATCAAGTACAGCCTAGTTTCGCGCCAAAGCATAATGCCTCTTTTGTAGGAAAATATTGGGTGGCCGCTCTTAAATCCCAAATTGGAGCAAGCTTTAATATCAATAGCGGCTATACCTATGATAATCCAAATTTAGCCGGAGAAATGGAATCGGTAACCAAAGCTTACCACAGTTTAAACCTGAGTTGGAGCTATTTACCAAGACCCAATTTGATTATCCATTTTGAAATTACTAATGTGCTAGGACGGGAGAATGTATTTGGTTACCAATATAGTAGCACCGCAAGTGCCGATGGCAGCTTTTCTCAAATGGCGATCCCTCAAGCAGCACCACGCTTCATTTTCCTAGGAATCTTCTACACTATATCAAGCGACAAAAAAGCTAATCAACTAAATAATCTATAATTCTAAAAATCAAAATTATGAAAACTGTAATCTTAAGCCTTTGTGCTATCTTTTTCAGCCTTAACCTTCAAGCGCAAGCGGAAACTGAAACTTCTAAAGACAGCAAATACGAGAGCTATATGAAGGAAACTCTTGCGCTTTACGACAGTGTTAAAACACTATCCGACTACCAAGAAATCGTAAATCGCTTCGACCGAATTGCATCTGCGGAAAGCAAAGAATGGCTCCCCCTCTACTACGCCGGCTTAACTAATATTTACATGAGTTTTGTGAACGGTTTGGAAAGCGAGCAAAGAGACGATTACCTCGAAAAGGCCTTAGAATATGTAAATCGCGCCGAAGCCCTCGAAGGTGAAAGCTCTGAAATTGTACTACTCCGCGGATACGTATTTATGGCCAAAGTTTCGGTAAACCCTGCAATAAGAGGCATGACATTAAGTGGCAAGGTTAGTGCGCTATTTGCTAAGGCCTTAGAAATAGATCCTAAAAATCCACGTGCCAATTTAATGGTTGGCCGTTGGAAATATGGTAGCGCTCAATTTTTCGGATCATCTACCGACGAGGCTTGTGCCTATATGCAAAAGGCCCTAGCCATTTATAAAAACCAGCCCGAAAGCAATAGCATTGAACCATCTTGGGGCGAAAATCAAGCCCAGCAGATGAGCGAGCGTTGTTTGGGAAAAGAGTAAATTCCAACCATGATTAATTTCACTCCTGGAAATCGAATTGAAGTTTTAAAATGGGTGGGTATTAATGCTCTTATCGGTTTTAGTATCCCCCTTTTTTACTCCGCAGAAAGCTATTTGAGTTTTGAAGGCTGGGGCAAAATTTGGGATGACATGCTCTTCTCCTTTCTTATGTCGTCTGGAATTAGCTTCGCCGTTGGAGTAAACGAGAATATTCTCGATAAACACTTTCCTTGGCTGGAGCATGCCGGCAAGCGCTTCTTTATGGAGTTTTTAGGAGTAAGCTTCTTCGGTTTTACCGCGGCCTTTTTGGTGAATATCTTTTTCTACAGCCTATTCGGGATGATTGATTATTCCGATTTCCCCTGGGAGTATATGTTTATGAATTCATTGGTACCAACTGGGGTAGGTTATATCATCACCTTCTTTTTTATCAGTAGAGGTTTTCTTCATCGCGCTAAAGCAGAAGCGGTACGTGCTGAAAAACTACAAACCGAAAAATACCGCAGTGAAGTGCGAGTTCTTCGCGATCAGCTTAATCCACATTTCTTATTCAACTCTCTAAATGTGCTTACTAATCTGGTGTATGAAGATGCAGATAAATCGGCAGATTATATCCGGAACTTAAGCCGATTTTTCCGTTATGTATTGGAAGTTCAGGATGAGGATCTTGT
>CATMQD010000122.1 GCA_950073045.1 uncultured Flavobacteriales bacterium
AGATTGGAAATTACTGCACAGCATTTACACAAATACCTACAAAAGCTGGCGGCAGTTTAATATGGATGTGGAAACAGAGTTCCTATTACTGCGTTTCCTTGGTCCACAAGCAGAAATAGGCGAGCTCTTTTTATTTGGTGAAAAACTGGATGATCCTCCAAGACCTCAGGCGAAAGCCCGACACTTACGCTCGCCTAAAACATTGGGCGAATTTATGGGAGTAAATGCCTTTGTAGATGACCCTAAGACCAAGCTTGCTGCCGTGGCTGGGGCCGTTCGTGAATACCATAATTGGGACTGGCATTATCCGGCCGATTTAAGGCCAGGTGCTATTGATTTAGAAGGTATACGATTTGCTCCAAGTGCAGGTGGGAACTGGAATTTCGATGCCTATTATCAAGAACTAAATAACAAAGGCATTAGCGTGTATCCATGCCTGCAAGGTAGTCCTAGCTGGATGGCCGCTAAGTTTGACCATAAACCTCAAAACTTAAAATACAGCGCTGATAATCCACTGGCCTATCGCATGCACAGCGCTTTTGTATGGAAGTATGTTGCCCGTTATGGCAGTCGCAAACAGCTTCCTGCCAGCTTAAACTTAGCCCAAGGCCAACCGGTGAAATCAGGATTGAATTTAATTGCTGGTTTAGAAACCTGGAATGAACCCGATAAATGGTGGCGCGGCCGAGAGGGATATTTTCATCCATTTGAATACGCTGCTATGCTTAGCGCTGATTTTGATGGACATATGGGTGCTCTTGGTCCGAACCACGGATCCAAAAAGGCCGATCCGAATTTGGAATTTATTTTGGGTGGTCTAGCTGGTTTGGACACCAATTATATTGAAGCGATTCGTTTATGGTCTAAATACCAGAGACCTAAGGGTGGCTTTCCAGCTGATGCATTAAACTTTCATCATTATAGCAATGATGCAGGAGGCCAAGATGATCGCGCAAAACATGCCGTGTCTCCCGAAGATGACCAATTAAAACAAAGGTTAGTGGCCTTGGTGAAATATCGGAATCGCCATTTACCTGATTTAAAAATTTACCTCAGCGAATTTGGTTACGACTCTAATCCTCGGTCTATTCAGGCTCCAAGGGGTGATGATTCCCTTTATGTTTTGGAAATGCAGGCTAAATATTTGGTGCGTTCTCTCCTACTTGCGCAGGCCTCTGGAATTGATGGAGCCTTCATTTATATGTTTCGCGATGTAAATGCCCCAAACCCCAATAAGTATATGAGCAGTGGCCTTACGGCAGAAAAGTGGAATCAACATCGGCCCAAGCCAGCTTACTATATGCTTAAAAATTTAAAATCGGTTTTGGGAGATTTTGTTTTTGAAGAGCATGAGCAGTCCTATTTAAGAAAGCTCTACATTTTAAGGTATCGGAATCCTAATACAGGTCAGCGTGCCTATGTACTGTGGAACTGTGATCTTGGGAGCACCAGTACTTATAAAAAACTCTATTTCCTTTCGGAAGATGCCCCCCCAAGTTCGGTTCATTGTTTAAGAATGAATGCCGAGGAAAGTACCGGAGAAATCTTTGACCTAGAAAAAGGTTTTAAGGTGGATGGTAGTCCGGTGGTATTGATCTATGACTAAGAGTAAACTCAGCTGGCTTGATTTTTAAATCTCATTAAGCAAAACCAATTCAATTTATGAAAACCACCAAAATCATTTTTCTAGCCTTAATTATTTTAAGTGCTTGCAATAATTCAGTAGAATCTACCAGCACCTTACAACCAGTTTTAGCCGATTTTGAATTAGGCGAAAAATGGGTCTGGAAATTCAAAGGTCTTAGCTCCGAAGGCGAAGTGCGAGCAGAAGGTGAAGACACCCGCATGATTGTAAACACTGAAGACGGTTTAGGAATGACCATCGGCAATGATACGGTGGCCTTAAGCGAAATTGTTAAACCTGATGAAAGTGAAACCCCAAAGTACGATTGGCCATTGGAAGTAGGGAAGAAATGGAAATACGAAAACAATTGGACAAGCCAAGATGGCACCATCGGCAGTCAAAGTCAAGATGCAGAAGTATTATTCTACCAAGAAGAAACTGTAGCCGCTGGAACTTTCTTGGCTTACACCATTAAATATCAAGGTGAAATCTCTAATTCTCGCGGATATAATGCTAAGGTAGAAGAGACTTGGCTTTATGCCCCTGCCCTAAAGAACTTTATCAAGCTCATTCAAAAGCAAGAGGACTATTATTACGAAGAGGAGCTTATTGAGTATTCTAAACATTAAACTTTTCGAATATTTAAGAGGATCGATTAGTACTACTATCTCCCCTTGGCTTGATTTAGGCGATAGCTTAAATTAAGCGTGATTTGCCTTTGCCGCCATTGAAAATCGCCATAAGTATCGAAATAGCCTCCAGAAGCAATATTCCCAGTGGTGTAATAACGACGAATACGATTATTGAATAAATCGCGAACGGCTAATGTGGCAGTCATATTCCCATCTAAGAAATCTTTACTCCAGGCAAGGTCCAAAGTGTAAATGCCTAAACGTCGACTTTGAGCGGTTTGGCTCGGCCCGCGCATATTAAAGCTCAATTGTAAATCGCTTTCCCAAAACTTAAAACGGTTCACCAATCGACCGCTACTGCTGGTATTATCAACCCCAAAATCTTGACCTTCGAAAGAACCTACAGTCTCGGTGTAAAAGAGGTTTAAATTGGCATTAACTTCATACCATTCCGCAAAATTATATTGGAAATTAAATTCCATTCCATAGGCATCTTGCACCGCCAAGTTAATTGGAAAAAAGCGGGAAAACTCTTGACCGTTGCGCTCTTCTACCAAAGTGATGCGCTCAATTACCCCGGTACGATGGCGATAATACACCCCGCTGTACAAACTTCCCTTTTCAAAATAGCGCACATAACCCGCTTCATAACTGTCGGTAAACTCTGGATTCACATTGGGATTACCCGAATAAAAGTTTCGATTGTCGCTAAAACCAAAGAAAGGGGCCAGAGTGCGAAAGCCTGGTCTGCTAATTCTTCGACTATAGCTCAATTGCAAATCACTTAAGGCGCCGAAGCTGTAAGTGAAAAAAGCCGAAGGAAATAAATTACCGTATAAACGAGGATTGATGCTATCGCCATAACCTACCTCGGTAGTTAAATCGGTAAGCTCCGCCCTTAGGCCAATTTGATAAGTGATATTTTCTCCCCAAGCATCATTATAAATACCGTATGCTGCATATACGTTCTCTGTAAAAAGAAAGCGACTATTGAAGTCTGGATCCGGAACAAAACTGCCATCATCCGCTTGGTCGCTTAGTTTATAATCATTTTCGATTTCCCTTAAGGTGAGCCGGGCTCCCATTTCATAGCTTCGATCTTCACCTAAAGGATGCACATAATCGGTTTGTAAAAGAGTACGTCTTTGAAACTCTACATTGGCAACTTCTTGTAAAAACAAACCTGGCAGCCCCAAGGTGTCCTGCTCTATTCGAGAGTTCTCCCGATCATCTTCCATGCTATATCGCAGATCCGCGGTCCATTTATGATCCTTATTATCGCCAAAAGTTTTTTGCCAGCTTAAAGTCCCTTCTACTTCTGATTCAGTCTCGGTTTCATCATCAAAGCGATTTACCACTCGCACTTCTTCGCCATTAGCGTCTAAATCACGGAATTCTAAATCCACATAATTTTTATCTCGACTAGGACTATAAACTAAGCTTGCGGTTAAGGTTTGATCTTCCGCCAAAAAATAATCGGCACCAAAACGGAAATTCCAATCTACCCCACCTCTATTTTGGTAACGATCTCGTAGAAAGGAATAAGTGGTGTCTGGTAAAAAGAATTTCTGGTTGGAACTCCCCCCGCCTGGCGATCGATTCTGGCGAAAGCTAATATTGGTGAAAAAATTTAATCGCTTGCGACGGTAATTCATGGTAGCTCCTGCACCGTATAACTCAGGGTAACCTGCGCTAAGATCAAAGCTTCCATTAAAACCTTTATCGTCTTGCTTTTTCAAAACGATATTGATGATTCCTGCCTCACCTTCCGCATCATAACGTGCAGAGGGATTTGTAATCACCTCAATTTTCTCGATGGTATTACCTTGTAATTGGCGCAAGGCCGATGCCGGATCTGAACCTATTAAACTGGATGGCTTTCCATTAATGAGGATTCGAACATTATTGCTCCCTCTTAAGGAAACGTCGCCCTCTACCCCCACTGTAACTGAAGGCAGATTATTCAGAATTTCAGAAGCATTACTGCCTACGGAGCTTAAATCCTGACCCACATTAAAAACTCGCTTGTCCTGTTCGAACTCCATCATTTTAGCTTTGGCCGTAACTTGAACCTCATCAATTACCGCTGATCCCTGCTTCATGGTAATTGCGCCTAAGTCGAGTTGAGCATTTTGAGGTACTTGAATATTCAAGGTATCATCACGCATACCCACATAACTGAGGCGTAATTGATATTTACCGGGCTTGGCTTTTAATGAGAAGCGACCATCTATATCAGCCGCAAGGCCATTTACAAATTCACCATTTTCTAATAAAACCACATTAACCATGGGCAAGGGTGCCCCTTCGGGATCGAATACCTGACCAGTAATTTGGGCTTGGAGGCTAAATGATGTTAAAACAATAATTAGAAAAGTGCAGAGTCTCTTTAGCATATCTTTCTATAGCTTCAGGGCCTAGATTGTTCACTAGGAAGGAAATTCCTTTTTTAATCGTTCTTCCAGTGCTACCATCTCATCGCGTAAAGCGGCGGCTTCTATAAAGTCTAAAGATTTAGCAGCCACTTCCATTTTGCGACGTACTTTTTCAATGGCTTTGCGCATTGCTTCTGGGCTAGTATATACTGCTTCATCTTCAGCCGCCTTAGGTACGGGCGTCTTGCTCTTATAAGGATTATGATCCTTTTTAGAACCCGGCAATATGGAATCGGTAGATTTCTTAAGGGCAGTGGGCTTCATGCCATGAGCCTCATTATACTCTTGCTGAATGCCTCTACGACGATTGGTTTCGTCGATGGTTCGGCGCATGCTATCCGTAATCTTATCCGCGTACATAATCGCCAAACCATTCACATTCCTCGCTGCTCGGCCAACCGTTTGCACCAAGGAACGTTCAGCTCTAAGGAAGCCTTCTTTATCGGCATCTAAAATGGCTACTAAACTCACTTCTGGTAAATCCAAACCTTCTCTTAGCAGGTTAACCCCAATTAAAACATCGAATAAACCCAAGCGTAAATCGCGCATGATTTCTACACGTTCTAGGGTATCAACATCGGAGTGCACATAGCGACAGCGCACGCCATAACGGGTTAAATACTTGGTTAGCTCCTCGGCCATTCTTTTAGTTAAGGTGGTCACCAATACCCGCTCATCCAGTTCCTCGCGCTTCTTAATCTCCTCCATCAAGTCATCCACCTGATTTTGCACGGGACGCACTTCAATTTTAGGATCTAAAAGGCCAGTGGGGCGAATTAACTGCTCCACTACTACCCCTTGACATTTCTCAAGTTCATAGTCGGCAGGGGTCGCACTAACATAGATCACCTGATTCTGCAAACTTTCAAATTCCTCAAAAGTAAGCGGACGGTTATCCATGGCTGCCGGTAAACGGAAACCATATTCTACCAAGTTTTCCTTCCGAGAACGGTCGCCACCGTACATCGCTCGAACTTGCGAAACGGTAACGTGACTCTCATCAATCACCATCAGGTAATCATCAGAGAAATAGTCTAATAAACAGAAAGGTCGTGTTCCCGGTGCTCGACCATCCAAATAGCGCGAATAATTCTCGATACCTGAGCAATAGCCTAATTCACGAATCATTTCTAAATCAAACTCCGTACGTTCTTGCAATCGCTTGGCTTCTAAAGGACGACCTTGCTTATTGAAGAAATCCACTTGCTCCACCATGTCATCTTGGATCTGGTGAATCGCTTCTTGCAGATGTTCTTTACCGGTAACGAATATGTTAGCTGGGAAAATCCGCACTTGATCGAAGTTCTCTAAAACCTCTCGATTGGAAGGATCGAAGTTTTCAATGCTTTCAATTTCATCTCCCCAAAAGTGAATACGGAAAGCGGTATCGGCATAAGCCGGGAAAATATCTACGGTGTCGCCTTTAACTCTAAAATTACCTCGACCAAATTCGGCTGTAGTCCGATTATACAAGGCATTCACAAAGGAGTAGAGCAATTTATTGCGGGGAATCACATCGCCAACCGCAATTTCAATTACTTGATTATTAAATGACTCCGGATTACCAATACCGTAAAGACAAGAAACTGAGGCGACCACTAAAACATCACGCCGGCCAGAAAGCAGGGCCGAGGTAGTCGATAAACGAAGCTTTTCGATTTCATCATTAATACTAAGATCCTTCTCTATATAGGTTCCAGTAGTTGGGATATAAGCTTCGGGCTGATAGTAATCGTAGTAGGACACAAAATACTCCACCGCATTATTGGGGAAAAACTGCTTAAACTCCGAATAAAGCTGAGCGGCCAAAGTCTTGTTATGACTAAGTACCAAGGTTGGTCGATTAATCTCCTTCACCACATTGGCTACGGTAAAGGTCTTGCCAGATCCAGTTACCCCTAAGAGGGTCTGGTAGCGCTCCCCTTCGTTCATGCCCTCGGTCAATTCCTTAATCGCCCTGGGCTGATCTCCGGTAGGACTATAGTCAGATTTAATCTCAAAATTTTGTGCCATGCCGCGAAATTAGTCATTCATTTCCAAGGAGGAAGGCCTCCCCTAGCCCGCATCGTTAAATTCTATTCCCAAAATCCTTTGTAGTCTTTGAGATATCCATACATTTGCATCGTGCACGATATAATCGTAAAAGACTAAAAATGAAAACCAATTTAATACAGAAGATATTTCGCTATATACTAGGGGCCAGTATGACCCTTGCTGGTATTGGTCACCTCACATTTCAAAGAGATGAATTTCAGGCGCAGGTCCCAAGATGGCTTCCCAACGATCCTGCATTTATGGATTTTGTGGTTTTATCCTCGGGCTTGGTGGAGATCGGTCTTGGTCTGCTCCTGATGTTTTGGTGGAAGGAGAAACACAAGGTGGGAATTGCACTTGCCATTTTTTATGTGCTGATATTTCCCGGGAATATTTCGCAATACACCAATGACATCAGCGCATTTGGTTTAGACACTGAACAAAAGCGCCTTATTCGATTGTTCTTTCAACCCGTGCTTATTTTATGGGCCTTATGGTCTAGTGGCGCGATTAAATATTTAAGAAACCGAAAAAAAGATAATTCCTAATGAGTAACTCTAATTTCCATCAGTTTGAAGCGGAAACCTTGCAAGGCAAAAAACTTAGCATGTCTGACTTTAAAGGAAAAACAATAATGGTGGTGAACACCGCTAGCAAGTGTGGATTAACACCACAATATGAAGGTTTGGAAAAGCTTTATCAACAATATAAAGACCAAGGATTAGAGATTTTAGGATTTCCTTGTAATCAATTTGGTGGTCAAGAACCAGGCTCAGCCGACGATATCGAAGAGTTTTGCAGCGTGAATTATGGGGTAAGTTTCACCATGTTTTCCAAAGTTGATGTAAATGGCTCCAATGCTCATCCAATTTTCAAATACTTAAAGAAAGCCTTACCAGGAACACTAACCAATGCCATTAAATGGAACTTCACCAAATTCTTAATTGATGCCGAAGGAAATCCCATAAAGCGCTTTGCCCCTACTACAGAACCTTCAAAAATGGAAGCGGATATCAAGGCTGCTTTGGCTTCATGAAAGAGAATAAAGAAATCCTCTTCCTAGAGAATCAGTTGTGTTTCCCCTTATATGCAACCTCACGGCTAACTACCAAAGTTTACGGTCCTTATTTGAAAGAACTCGACTTAACTTATCCACAGTATTTGGTTTTGATGGTACTCTGGGAAGAGGATGGCCTGAGTGTAAACCGCATCAGCAAAAGATTGCATCTCGAAACTAATACCCTTACGCCCCTTTTAAAACGCCTCGAGTCTAAAGGACTTATCAGCCGAGAGCGCTCAAAGGCAGATGAACGTAGTGTTGAAATCAAATTGCAGAAAGCCGGATGGGATATACAGGTTAAGGCTTTAAAGATTCCTGCCAAGATTATAAGCACTTTCCAGGGAGCGGATATTAGTGTGGAGGAATTAAAGCAATTTCAAAAGACGCTCTTTCGATTGCTAAACAGCATGGAAGCCCAAATGGATTCCTAAAGGCCCAAAATATTTCTCGTACTTTGAGGTGACCAAATTATGAGCCTTATGAATCCTATTTTAAGAAACATCCTTGCAGTGGTAGCCGGTTTAGTTATTGGCGCCTTAATTAATAGTGGCATTATTGCTATCAGTGGTTCCATCGTTCCATTACCAGAGGGCGTTGATCCCAATGACATTGAAAGCATAAAGGCCAATATCCATCGCTACAGCACTATGCACTTTATTATGCCTTTTTTGGCCCATGCCATTGGAACTTTATTCGGTGCATTTATATGTGCTAAAATTGCTGCCAGTAAGAAGCTTATCCTCTCTTTAGTGATTGGCGTGTTCTTCCTATTAGGCGGAATAATGATGGTGACCATGCTCCCCTCTCCAGCTTGGTTTAATGCTTTAGACTTGGTAGTTGCTTATTTACCAATGGCTTGGCTTGGATTCATACTAGCTAAGAAATAAGGCGGATCGCCTATCTCTATCTACTCAGGTAAAAAAAGTCTAGGGGTTTAATTGATCCCCTAGGCTTTTTTTAAGGGCTTACGGTATTCGGCTAATCGGTGTTTTAGCAACCAGGCCACCAACCAAGTACTAAAGAAACTGAAGCTACTGTAGATCACCGCAACCAAAGAAATTTCAGAACGCTCTAATACCTGGGTAGCGATAAAGATGGCCAAAGCCGCATTTTGCAGGCCTAATTCTACAGAGATTGTATAGGCTCCATCGTGTCGGATTCCGGACCATCGAGCCAAGAAATAGCCGATAATCATGGTTACCACATTAAACAAGGCCAAAGGCAAATACAGGAAATAATTCTCACCCAGAGACTCACTTTGAGCGCCGCCATCCTCCAAAAAGATGTGGTAAGCGAAAATCACAAAAAGCACTCCTGGCAAAATAAAGCGTAGTGGTTGTTGCAATTTACTGATTAGCTTATGTGGACCATATTCATTTAGCAGCACGCCACTAATCACAGGGATTACCACCGTAAATAGGATCTCCTTAAAGGTATCCATAAAGCCAATGCTAATCTCCGATTCGGTTCCTAAAAACCAGAACAAAGCCAAATTGAGGTAAAGGGGAATACTCAATAAAATTCCAAAACTATTAAAGGAGGTTAGGCTCACCGAAAGGGCCACTCTACCTTTAAGCATGTGGGTTACTAAATTCGAAGCGGTACCTCCGGGGGCCGCAGCAATTAGGATTAATCCAACCTTATGAAGTGGATCTATAGGTAAAAGCCAAGCCATAAAAAAGGCTATCGCGGGCAGTAAAAAAAACTGCCCGGCCAAGCCTACTAATATTCCTTTTGGTCTTAAAAAAACCCGACTAAAATCTCGGAAGTGCAGGCTCAAACCAATCCCCAACATAATAAAGGCGATGCCGCCAGGGATTAAGTAATCGCCGAAATTCTGCACAGTTTAGCCTTCTTGTTCGTTTCCTTCTTCCTGCGCTTGTTTCTTCTCTTCTTCTGCAGCTTGCATGGCCTTCACTTTCTGACTCAACATTTTTAGCTGCCCTTGAATAGAGCTTACGGT
>CATMQD010000123.1 GCA_950073045.1 uncultured Flavobacteriales bacterium
AGAACGCAAAAGAAATCATCTTAATCCGATTTGTCCACAACATTTAGCGTTGGTCCCGAATATCATTTTCAACACTAGACCCCTGCCCTATATTTAGGGCTAGGTAAATAGTACGAAATGAGTCTTCCCCCAATCTGGAAACAAATTCTATCTTACCTGATTGTCATCACATTAGCTGCTTTCACCATCCATGGATTCCTGCAATTGCGAAACCGTGAAAAGGATCTTTTGCAGGAAAAAGAGCTTCTAAAATTTGAGCAGCACTACCGGGAAGTGCTCGAAACCTATCAGGCCTTTGGCGCTAGTGTACTGAAGGAAATTAGCAGTCGACCTCAAGTGCAAAGCATTATGGAGCAGGCCCTAATTGCTGATTCTACTCATAAAGCAAGGCTTCAGAAAGAGCTCTATGAACTTTTGGACGACACTTACCAAAGTCTTAAGCAAGGCAATATCCACCAATTACAGTTTAGCCTTGCCAACGGAGAAAGCTTTCTAAACTTCAATACTTATGCGCTTAAAGAGCTTGGCGAGCAAATAACAGACCATCAAAATGAAGAAGTCATTCTTAACGACTTTAAGCATCGGCAGCACATTTACCAAAATCAAAAAAAGCTTGGCAGCATTGAAATATCCTTTTCAATTCAAAGCCTACAACAATTATTAGTAGAACCCGAGGGTCAGATCTCGCTTTTTGTTTGGAACAAGTCTGAGAGCCCTTCTGATCACACCGAATGGAACATCTTAAAGGATTACCACCCAATAAGTCAATCGGCTCCCTTCTCTCCCTTATTTAAACAGGCCCTACTACTCTATTCAGAAGATATCGATGAACTTGGGAATCCCCCTCATAGAAATTACCTTTTGTCGGATTCCGAAAGGGGTTATAGTTTAAAGTTTTTACCCCTACTTAACTCTAAGGGTCAAACAAGGGCAATACTTAGCGCCTTTCAAGAGGATGAAGAATGGTCGAAGCTTCGCTATTTAAATTTCACCCGATTAACGGCCACAACTCTATTTTACCTGCTAATAATGGTGCACTTGGTGACCTACTGGCTGAGGAAGCAAAGAACCAAAATCACCAATGATGCCTTACGGGAAAGCGAGAGCCGCTTCAAAACAATTTTTAAAAAGGACCTATCCATAAAACTGATAATTGATCCGAAGGACGGTTCCATTTTAGACTATAATCCCGCAGCGGAACGCTTTTACGGCTACCCTAATCTGGGCAGCATGAAAATTGAGGAAATCAATCAATTAAGTCGCGAAGAGATTTTCTTAAAGATGAAGTCGGTTAAGCTCAATATCAAGATCCACAATGTTTTCCCACATAAATTGGCGAGTGGAGAAATTCGTCAAGTGGAAGTTGATAGCAGTGAAATTCAACTAGAAGGAAAAAGGGTAATCTTCTCTATTATTCATGACATCGATGGCCAGTTTAAAGCACAAAAGGCCCTAAAGGCGAGTGAAGAGGAGTATCGCGGCATAATCGAAAACCTAAATGATGTTTATTTCCGAACCAGCATGGACGGACGATTACTAAAAGTTAGTCCATCTGCTAAAGTACACCTTGGCTACCCCGACTTAAAACAAATGCAAGTTGGAACCGTTCAGGAGCTCTTTTACAGTAAAGCTGAGGATCGCAACAAACTCCTAGAGACAATATTAAAAGAAGGTCGCTTGGTTAATTACTTGGTACACATCAAAGACTATTATGGTAAAATTATACCCTTTGAAGCAAATTGTAAATTGATAAAAGACCAAAACGGTATAGCCACCGGAATAGAAGGAATATTACGCAATGTAACAGAGCACATGGAGCAATTGGCAAAGATTAGAGAATATGCTAAGGCCTTAGAGGAAACCGATGCCGCTAAAAACAAGTTCTTTAACCTTATCGCTCATGATTTAAAGAACCCAATCGGCGCTATTAAAGGGCTTTCAGAAATTCTCTATCTCGACTTTAAAAGGATGCCTGCCAAAGAACAGGAGGAAATTGTGCAACATCTGTATAATGCCGGTAGAAATACTTATCAATTGCTCGAGGAACTACTCAATTGGGCGCGAGCAGAAAATGGACATATCCCCTTTAAGCCCCGAGAAATACACGTCTCGACAATGGTTAATAAGATTTCCGAGTTAAGCAAGGAAATCCTCAATAATAAAGGACTTAAACTACAAGTCAATATAGCCCCTTTGGAGATTATTCAGGCCGACGAGAATATGCTCCAGACCATTATCCGTAATTTATTGAGCAATGCCATGAAGTTTAGTCCTGAAGGTAAAACCATCTTTATAAGAACTAAGGCCCAAGGCGACTATTGGATTATGGAAATAGAGGACCAAGGGATTGGCATGGACCAAGAAATGATTGCCAAACTTTTTCGCCTGGACCAAAAAGTAAGTCGACCTGGCACCAATCAAGAAAGCGGCACTGGCTTAGGGCTCCTTTTGGTGAAGGAATTTGTGGATGCCCATAAAGGCAAGATTGAAGTGGAAAGCGCCCCCAATAAAGGAAGCACATTTAGAATTTTCCTCGAGCAATAAATCATTTGAGAAAAAGAAGGGCTTTGCTTTTCAATTATTCATTCCAAAGGAGCTAGATTTTGCGAGAATCTTGAGGCTAGACAAATTTGCATCGCTCAACACAACCCTTAAGGTTTCATCAAAACTTAAATTATAGGCATTCGAGCCTTGGGTGCCGTGAATACCCCCTCCCATTCTAACTTTTTCTATACTCTATTTCGTTTGGGGCTAATTCAAGCTAGAGCCAAATAAGTCCGTTAAAGCCTCCTAATTAAAGTTTACATCAGTGTAGTATTTTTATGTCATACAAACTATTAACCCAAATACACTTCATCAAGTATCTGTATTTCATAGTATTGAATTATTATTTTTTAATAAAACGGCGGTGTCAAAAAAAATTACAAAACATTTGTTGATAAGTTGTTAAAAACTACATTTGACCCTAGTTCCAATCCAATCAACAATGAAAAAAATCTATTATCTCTTTTTCTACATTCTGATTAGCTCTTTGTGTTTTGCACAAACTGATAGTTTGAAAGTTTTGCAAAACGAGGCTCAGATTAATCAACTTGAGGCAAGCATTCAGTATTTAAATCGAAGCCTAAATGTCCAAAGTCAACAATTTAAAAACCTAGAGGGTCAATTGGCTACACTAAGGTCTAGCACCGATAGTTTAGACCAATCTTTGAAGGGCGAGTTGGAAGGTTTTAGCGCCGAGATGGAAAGTTTTCAAGCCACCCAGGCTCAAACAGAAAGAGCCCTTAATCTAGCCCTAGATGATTTCCGTCAAAAATTTGAAGATCAAAACCGCAATGCGGCTAAGATGCAAGCCACCTTGGAATCGAAGGTGAATAGTGAGCTTCTATATGCTGCTATTACAGGCTTTGTTCTAATTCTCCTCTTCATAGTATTTAACCGAATTTCCCTTAATCGCGGACTAAAAACCAATCTCGCGAACTGGAATCAATTTCAAGATCACTTTCTAAAAAACCAATCCAGATGAAAAAAGAAGCGACTTTAAACAGAAAGAGAAAGCAGCGAAACGGTCATAAAAATGGCCAGTCGCACTTAAATGGTAGCAATGGTCAGTATCAGGCGCAAGCCGAAAACACTGGTAAAGGAAAATTAGATACTATCACCTTTATCTATGGATTTGGTGCCGCGGTAGTGTTAGTAGGTGCGATGTTTA
Source organism: uncultured Flavobacteriales bacterium (assembly GCA_950073045.1). Lineage (GTDB taxonomy): Bacteria > Bacteroidota > Bacteroidia > Flavobacteriales > Schleiferiaceae > Croceimicrobium. The sequence goes on from CATMQD010000123.1 coordinate 3,713, forward strand.
AATTCCTAGGCTGGCCCTTTGCGAATGAGCTATTTATTGTTGGCCTTAGTATTGAAGCGGTGGTCTTCCTTATTTCAGCCTTTGAGCGAAAGGAAGAAGAAGTGGAATACAAATGGGAGAATGTTTTCCCTCAGCTGCAAAATGAAGAACGTAGCCTAAACGGTGCTGCGAATGGCGGTTCCTACTCTTCTGCAATGGAGCAATTTGCCCACACCTTAAATGAGGTGACTCATAATATTAAAGGGCTATCCCAAAGCTTAAGTGAAATTCGCCATACCATGGATGATTCTGCCCAAAGCTCGATAGAAATGAAAGATCAAATGGGTGAGTTTAACAAATTGATGGATCACTATAATGAGAACCTCAAGGCGATAAACGACCGTTACGATCGCGTGATGGAATCCTAAAGGGTATCCCATGGCCAACACAATCAAAATTTCGAAATCAAAGAACCTGATATTCAAAAAGCTTAGCTTTCTGTATCTGGTTTTCATTCTCTTCCTCTTCTTATCTAGTCCGGGTAAGTTCGTGGAGCACTACAGTCATTTAGTGCCTGCTCAGGATGAGCTTAATGAGAACCTTAGGCAACAGCTAGAGAATTTTGAAGCTTTAAGCGATGAACATCAACAAATCAAAAGCTTGAGCAACGAAACTCTTCAAGATATAGAAGCTTTGCAATTAGATTATCAGCGTTTTAGCGAATCTGAAAAGGTTTCAGGAGAAAAGCTGAAAGAAAGTCATTTTGCGAATGATCTACTGGTAAAGGCTCAAGCCGGTCAGGATTTAAAGCAAAGTCTGGAGCGTTTTGTAAAAGGCTTTAAAGATTTAAGTGGAATTGACTTAAGTCCGAAGCTTCTTAGCCCTGTAGACTTTTCAGATCAGAAGCACGATGCCCTAGACTTCTTCTTTCAAGATACCCCTAATGGAGTTATCCTTTCGATATTGCAACACTTTCGCACCACTATTCTAGTGCATAGTTTGCAATTTCTCAAAGGTGTAGGTCCAAGTCTAAACAAACCTAATATATTATCTACCGATCAATTAGACTTGATTCAGAATTTCAAGAAAAGCTTAGCTCCCGGTGAGAAATTGCTTTTTAAATTGAAATCTGAAGAGCAGGCTAATGCTTTAAAAGCCTGGATTAATGGCGAAGAACTTAATCCAAGCGCGCAGGATTCGTCTTTTGCTTATTACGAGTATTTACCAGAAACTACTGGTTACTATACCCTCGACTTTCTTTATCAAGGCCGGCAATACCACCACAACTTTAAGGTGAACAAGCCTGGTTTTAAAATCGAGAAAGACCGTTCCACCTTTATAGCTCAGGTTGGCGAAAAGCAGAGTATCACGCTCAACACCAATTACCTCCCCTTTCCTGAGGTGAATTTTAATTCGGAGCACGCCGACTTGAGCTATGAGAACGGCATCTTAGAGCTTACCCCCTATCACGCTGGGGCTTTTACCATTTACATGGAGAAAGCTGGTGAAGTTTTAGACTCTATTTCACTCTATGCCAAAGATGTAAACATTGTGGATGTCGCGCTTATGGACATCGCGGGAAAAGAGAATGTAATTCGGGAATCCATCCGCTTGGAAGCTATAAATCCATTTTGGCAAGTGGTAAACTTCAAGTTAAAGATCACCTACCCGAATGGCAAACAGCGGATCCTTCATAATGCTACACGCTTTCTAGGCCCCGACCTTAAGGAGAGCATTGAAAGAGCACCAGAAGGTAGCCTCTTTGCTTTTCAAGGTATAAAGGTTATTGGCAAGAACGGCCATAGCTATCGCGATGGAAGAACTATAATCAGCCGTAAGTAATGGGAAAGTATATACGTATTAAAAAGTCTAAGAACTTACGCTATAAGCTGATAAGTATCTTATACCTGCTCTTTATCTCCTTGTCGATAATTCAAATACCTATCGATTGGCTGCGAGTTAGTCCTGACATGAGAAGCACTTTTTCAGCAGTAAAATCCGGTAAAAAAGGCTCTGCTAAAATCGAGAGTGCCAAAAGCGGAATCCTTTCTATTGATGAAACATTTAGCGGGCTGGTTGGATTGGACCAGGAATCAGGAAGATTATTGCAACCAGAGAATTACTCTCTAAGCGATAAATTCTTCCTGAACTCCCCGCATGGCCAGGAATTATTTAATCAACTAATCGAGGTACGTGACAGTGTGCAAAGCCTAGCCAGTGATGATCCCTTGCGTTTAAAGTTCGAAAAACTGTTTGCCGCTGATTTGGAGCATGGTTTAAACCAAAGAACCGCTCAAACTTGGCTCCACTGGAAGTTTTTGCATGTACCGGCCACGGTTGCTCGATTAGAATTGTCGGATCTGATCCTCAAATTAAACCTTCTATTAGGCGAGTTTGAGGTGAACGAGGAAAGTCAGAAAGGAAATCCCAACTTCATTCTGGCATTTAATATCGATCAACTACATATTGGTGATACGGCCTTTTTTGTATATGAAGGTGATCAAAGGCCGATGCTTGATTTGAGCATTGGTAAAAATCAAGGTCAAGAATATGTTTGGGAAAATGACACCCTAATATTTATGGCCTTGGATACGGGTCATTATCACCTTAATTTTTCATTAGGGAAAGAGCAGCGCGAGTTTAATTTCAAGGTTTTACCCGCTAATTTCAGAAGTTTTCAAAACCGACAAGACCTTGCAAATTATTCAGGCCTGCCTTTTCAAATTCCCTTGGAAGATTGGCAGAAAGAGCTGAATTTCTCTTGCAGTTGCATGAATGGTGCAAAACCTAGCATTAAGGAAGATCAATTGGAAATTCGTCCGATGCGCTCTGGTTGGTGTATAATTGAAGCCTTTGTAAAGGACTTAAAAGCCTTGGCTTTTAAAGACTCGGTTTATATACATCCTCTACCCGCTCCAATAATCTACACCAGTGGAATTTCTGGAAATGAAGTGTCTCGAACTCGACTGCAGCGATTAGGTCAAATTGAGTTAAAGGTTTTATTCCCCAATCAGCCTCAAGGTTTAAACTTTTCAATTGAGCACATTAAGGCCAAGCTGCACACCAGAAGTGGCTCTGAAGAAAAACTATTCGAAAATAGACTCCGACTTTCTGAATCTGAAATTGAAAGTCTCCATTATATTGAAATCCAGGAAGTAATGGTTCGTAGCCTGGATGGCCCCCTCACAATCAGCGACCGACTAATCATTAATATTATTGGCGATGAAGTATAGATATCTTTTAGCTTTAAGTCTGATCCTGGCCAGTATATACAGCCATGGACAAGATACCCTTCGCTTTTCCAAAACAACCTTTATTAAGCAAGCAAATAGCTTGGAAGCTTATGCAGGAAGCGTAATCGAATTAGGACCAGGTGTACTTCTTGTGGTAGAAGGTTCTTTATGCCTTGAGGGCGAAGAAGGGAAACCGGTTCAAATTATTAATAAAGATCCCGAGAAACCAGGAGTTGGAATTCAGGTGCAGGGCCAAACAGCAGATGCTACCGTTAAAATCCGTCACGTTGAGTTCAAAGGCATGATTCAAGCTTTACGATTTGATCCCTTTTGGCAACGCACCGAGGTGATTCTTAGTCACCTACAAATTGAAGGATCTCGCAGTGGTGAACCAGTTATTTATTTAGGCGACCCCTATATTGATCGCCGCAGTGGCGCTAAAATTGACCTTAAGCTTAAGGATGTAAATTTTATAAACAACCGTGCGGGTTTAGTAATTGAAGCCTTTGGCAGCCCAGGGGTTAATTACGAAGTAGACAATTTACTCTTTAGGGACAATTACTTTGATGGCCCAGAGCAATCGGTAGTGCATGTGGAGCTTTATTCCGAAAACCAAGAGCAGCCAAGCTTAGGTAATTTAGTTTTTGATCGCAATCGTTTCGAGTATGAACCGCTCTACCTTTCCTTAAGCAGTAATTTCGATCAAGAAATTAAGGTAGAGTCTATAGCTACCGAGGCGCCATTTGTACCAGTATTGGACCAAACCAAAGACTCCAGAATCGGGAGAATTGAAATTGAGAAGGTTAGAACACTAAAGGAATCTGAAAAAACAGATTACCATGTTATTAGTCATAATCCTGGCTTGATCCAATTTCAAGTAAAAGACATCGCAAGGAAGAACCTCAGGTTCGATTTACTGGATAAGTATAGCAATAAGCTGAACTTCGATTTTAAACCGCATGGCGACACTATTGAGATGACCTATGAAGGAGAAGCAGCCAAGTTTTTGGTCTTAGTTGATGGCTACCGGGTAGTACTTCCAAAAGTGGATAGTAGCTACATTCCTATACAAGTAGAAGAAGCTATTTATGTAGAGGAGGAAATAGAAGAAAGCAGCGACAGCACCACCGATGCTTTCCTTGCAGGAATTGAAGCGGCGGCAGCTAAGGCTCATGATTTCTTTACCCGCAATACGGTAAGTCTAAAAACTTGGGAATTTGGACTCTGGGGCGGTGGAGCGGTGTATGGCGCCGGCGATTTAAAACCTAAGTTTTCTTTAGTGGATGGTGTGGCATATATACCATCTACAGTGGATATCAGCTTTGGCGCTTACGCTCAATATAACTTCAATAGCCGCTTTTCTGCTAAGATTAGTTATTACAATAGCACGATCTCCTTGCACGACTTTTCTGCAGCTGGCTTCTTCTCAGGAACAGCCCCACTAACTGCTTTTAACGAAGAATATGAAGAAGTTGAGATAGATAAATGGTCCTATGGCGCTCGCTTCATTACAAATATGAATATTGTAGAAGTGGAAGGCTTATGGCATATGCGCCCCTATCGCGTGCCTGACCATCGAAAATCAACATTGGTTCCAAGTCTTGGACTTTCTCTCGGCGCCATACATTTCACACCCTATCGTACTCCTTATGTGAGTCGAGAAGAAGGTGAAAACTATTTCGAATTTTTAAGTCGGGTTAGACCTGAAAGAATAAACCTAAGAGATTTAGGTTCAGAGGGTCAAAACTTCTTGCCAGGAGCTGAGCCTTATAGCACCATGACCTATTCCGCTGGTCTAAGTTTCTCGACCACCTGGTTATTCCGAAATTTCGCCCTTAAAGGAGAAGTGCGTGGAGTTTATACCACCACCGACTATTTAGATGATTTCGGTCCAGGTTTATGGTATGGTGGCGATAGAGATGCGGTAATCGCTAATCATCAAACTGATGCTAGTGATAAAGAAGCCTCTCAAAATTTGGGCAATATGAATTTACCTCGAGATAATACTTTTAGATCTACCGACGGCCTAAATGATTGGTACTTCCAAGGTCATTTTGGACTTTCGATATTTTTAGATAAACTGGGAAAAAAGAGATGATACAATAAACCCTCCACGAACATGTGTTTGCTTATACATTCCATGCCACAAAGCCCTGCTTAAAAGTGGGGCTTTTGTTTTTCACTTATTTGGGCACGCAAATGGTAAACTTAGAACCTTCACCTTCTTCGCTTTCCACCTTTATATGCCCGTGATGCAAATCAATTACTCCCTTTACAATACTTAAGCCTATTCCTACCGAATTTTCTCCAGCGGTACCAGCTCTTCGAATAGATTTGGTGATACCACTAAATAGGCGTTTCCTAATATGCTCCGGCATACCAATTCCTGCATCTTCAACTGCAATGCAAATACGATCCGACTCGCTCCAGGCAGAAAGTATTATTCGCTTTCTTTCTGGTGAAAATTTGATCGCATTGGAAAGCAAATTCTCTACTGCCCTAATCATTTTCACTTCATTGATATTAGCCTTTAAGCCTTTATCAACATTAAGCTCTAGGTTTAAACTTTTAGAATCGAGCTTTAACTTAAAGGCATCAGCACATTGTTGCAACATAGGCTTGAGCTCTGTTGGACTTAATTCAATGGATTTACCTTCTACCTTATTACGTGTGGCCTCGTTAAGGTCCTTTAATATCTCATAAGTATGATTTACCGAATCCCTTGCCATGCTTACCAAATCCTTGATTTCAGACACTTTGCCTTCAGCCAAATCTGCG
>CATMQD010000124.1 GCA_950073045.1 uncultured Flavobacteriales bacterium
TTTTCTCACGGATATAATCCAGCAAGGCTTCTTTACCTAAAGAATAACGTGCCTGTTGCTCAGGAACAACGGTTAGGTGTGGGGTGAAAAAATCGGGTATTGCCTGTCCAAGAGAATTGTATTCTTCATAATCCACACGCACCACAAAATTATCGGAGTAATCTAAATTTTGAAGGAAGCTTAATTGATCTTCACTAAAACCAATGCTTTGACCTTCTATTTGATATTCATCCCACTTCTCATCAACAATAAGCATAAGCTTCATGGAAGTAAGATGGTTGAGGTCGGGAGTATCTTCCCATTGGACCAATTCGTAAAAATTAACAGCCGACTTTACTTGAGAGTGCTTAATGGGGCTAAAGCGTGGACCATAATCATAATAATATTCTTCTGCATCTAACGCGGGCATGGTTTCTTCCTGAGGGCTCTCCTCAACTGGAATTTCGCTTTTACAAAGGGGAGCTTCCTCGGGTAGGACTTTTTCATTATCCATAAAAGTCCATAGGCTAAAAGCAATTACTAATCCGCTGAGGGCAATTTTGGTATAGGCATGTGTCATAATGCAGATGTTTTTTGTTTAGCTCAAATCTAGGATTAGCTTGTGTTTCAGTTAGTAAAGTGAATGTAAATTAGTGTAAATCTTCCTTAATTACAGAATTTAATGAGCAGCTTTGAAATAGATTTGTGCCATGCGTAAAAAGCTCCTCTTCATTTTTATGATGTGCATGGCTGGCATCAGCGGAAGCTTAAAAAGCCAGCCCACAACTAATGTTAAACAAATTAAAGCTGCATTACGGCGGATTGGCAATGAGGTTTTATTGGCAAACCAAGATAGTGTTTCCAGAGTTTTGCCTATTGAGCAGGAAGGGAGCAGTTTTAAGATAAACTTTGAATCGAGCTTTAGTTTTGATCCCGGTTTGTTAGCAAGCATAGTGGAAAAGGAGCTGGATAGGTCCAGAATTAACAATCGCTATATACTGGAAGTAGAGGATTGCGATAGCGGCAAAGTAGTTTATAGCTATGAAGTTTTTTATGCGGAAAAGGAAGATTTAATTCCTTGTAATGGGCGGATGCAGGAATACGGCTGTTATAGTTTGCTTTTGCAGATGGATTTAGCTGAATTATCGATTGATGCTAGCCAAGATAGATCTGATGCTAAGATTTGGTACCTGATAGTTTTCGCGGTGCTTGCTGGCCTGCTTGGCTTTTATTTATTTAAAAGAAAAAGAAGCTCCGCAATGGCAAGGGCAGTGGAAGGAGATGAAGAATTTGCAATTGGCCTTTATCGTTTTCAGCCCGAGCGGGGTGAATTGATTTTTGATTCTTTAAAACAGGAGCTTACCGGAAAGGAGAGTGAGTTGTTATTGGCGCTTTATAATTCGCGCAATAAAACCATGAAGCGGGAGGATCTGTTGCAGGCCGTTTGGGGCGATGAAGGCGATTATGTAGGGAGAACCTTGGATGTATTTGTATCGCGCTTGCGCAAAAAACTAGAACACGACCCTAGCGTTAAAATTCAGAATATTCGTGGAGTGGGGTATCGACTAGTGATTTAAAAAGGAGTTTCTAGATATTATTCCATTTCCTCGAAATTATTAATTGGACGGCTACCTTTGCCCGCATGGCAGAAGAGTGGTGGTATTACCCTTTACTTTTTGGTGGCGGATTTCTGGCTGGCATCATTAATACCCTGGCAGGTAATGGATCGGCTATAACCTTAAGCTTGCTTATATTAAGTGGTATGCCCGCCAACGTGGCTAATGGCACCAATAGGATTGGGGCCTTGGTGCAAACCATAACTGCGGTATTAAGCCTACGACGTTCGCCCCGAACTTTATTTCTTTTTAAGGATAGCACTTGGTTTTTAATTCCAGCAGTTATTGGCTCGGTGATTGGTGCTTTATTGGCCGTCGAGGTAGATCCGCAAATTCTGAAGCGCATTATTGGGGTGATCATGCTCTTGCTCCTTCTCACAATGTTGTATAAGCCCGCCAAATGGGCAAGACCTACCGATGTGGGTAAGTCTCATAAAAGCATTTTAAATTGGGTATTAATCTTCTTAGTGGCCGTTTATGGGGGATTTCTGCAAATGGGAATTGGTATTATGCTTTTATCCTTACTGGTATTAGTAGCGCATTATAGCTTGCGTGATGCCAATATCATTAAACTGGTACTAGCCTTATTATTTGTACTGCCTGCATTTATAGTTTTTGTTGTTAATGGCGACTTAGAGTGGTTACCTGGGATTGCTTTAGCGATTGGTCAAGGCTTAGGGGCTTGGATCGGCGCACGATTTATTCTCTTCTTACCTAAGGCCAATACGATTGTTCGTTACACATTAATCGCTATTCTCAGTGTTTCTTCATTTACTTTGCTGGGAATTTATGATTGGATTCGAAATTTATGGATGTAGAGGGGAAAGCAGATAATCCGTGGTTTGAAGAATGGTTTGATACCCGTTTTTATCACGTGCTTTATCAACACCGTGATGATCAAGAAGCACAACTTTTTATTGATTCCTTATTTGAGTCATTAAGGCCTCAAGCCGATTGGCATATTTTGGATTTGGCTTGTGGTCGGGGTCGACATGCTCGTTATATCCAAAAAAAGGGAGTGGAGGTAACTGGCCTAGATCTGGCGGATTCTAATATCGAATATGCCTCTCAATTTTTAGAGAATAAGCTGCATTTCCGGGTGGCGGATATGCGTGAGAATTATGGCGAAAACAAGTTCGATCTCATTCTTAACCTCTTCACTAGCTTTGGTTATTTCGATACTTGGGAGGATAATTTAAGAGCCTTAAAGCAAGTGAAACGGGCCTTGAAACCAGGTGGCTTTTTCCTGATCGATTTTCTAAATGTTAATATGGTAAAGGATCAACTGATACCTAATGAGGAGGTAAATGTGGAGGGCTATAAATTTTACATTTCTCGCTCCATTGGTGATGGGAGGATCTTAAAGAAAATTGACCTCGTAGAACCCGACGGCACAGAGCATCATTTTAAGGAAGAAGTTTGGGCATTGGCTCAAAATGACTTTGAAGCACTCTTTAGGCAAAGTGGTTTAGAGCTAATAGATAGTTTTGGTTCGTATAAAATGACGAAATTTGCCCCCCACAAATCAGAGCGACTAATCCTGCTGGCCCGCGCATGAGCACCTACATATATTTATTTGCCACTGTTTTTATTGGTGCCCTTTTGGGCAGATGGCTAAGAAAAAGCAAGGCGGTACCCATTAAGTTCTTACTAATATTTAGTGGTGCCTACCTTTTGGGGATTGGAGTTTTCCATCTTTTACCAGAAGTTTTCGAATCACATAGTCACCACTATGGCCTCTTTATTATGGCCGGTTTTTTTGTTCAGCTTTTACTCGAAGCTATGAGCAAAGGATTAGAGCATGGTCATAGCCACAGTGAGCTTTTTCATAATAAAGGCCTACCCGCAGGGGTAATGATTGGCCTATTTATGCACGCCTTTATTGAGAGTATACCGGTGGGCAGCCACATGAATCATTTAAGTAAGGACGCTTTACTGTGGGGGCTCATTGTACATAAGCTACCAGTAAGTATTATCCTTTACAATATGCTTTGTGAGTTTAGCGGCAAAAAGCAAGTAGTGTTTTTTTGGTTATTACTATTTGCACTGATGGCTCCTCTTGGCGTTTTTATTGGAGAAGCCATTCCATTCTTTGCCGAACGCAGTTCTGAGCTTACGGCTTTTGTCTTCGGTATTTTCCTACACATCAGTACCACAATTCTTTTCGAAGGAAACCAGTCGCATCGTTTCAATTTCCTCAAGTATGGCGTAATTTTGTTTGCGCTTTCCATAGCTTGGTTGTCGGTTTCACATTAGTATTTCTGAAGCTTCATAGAAAATCTTGAAGCATGGATGTTTTGGAGCTATGGAGAGAAGCCTACATTTGCATTGGCTATCAAAAAATAAATCAAATAGCTTTTATAAATATATAATTCTAATAACCTAAAAATCAGAAAATGGGAGTACTAGTAGGCAAGAAAGCCCCACAATTTACTGCAGCTGCTGTAATCAACGGAGAAGAGATTGTTGAAGACTTTAGCTTAGAGCAGTACAAAGGGAAATATGTAATCCTTTTCTTCTATCCTAAGGATTTCACTTTTGTTTGTCCAACCGAACTACACGCTTTCCAACAGCGTATGGAGGATTTCAAAAAATTAGATGTTGAAATCGTTGCCGTATCTACCGATACTGAGCAATCTCACTGGGGTTGGTTACAATTAACTAAAGATCAAGGTGGTATTCAGGGAATTACTTACCCAGTAGTTGCAGATACCAATAAAACTATCGCCGCTAACTACGACGTATTAGCTGGCAACTATTTCTACGATGAGAATGATGAGATGCAAGCTGATGGTGAGATGGTAGCTTACCGTGGTTTGTTCTTAATCGATAAGGAAGGTATTGTTCGCCATCAAGTGGTAAACGATATGCCTTTAGGTCGTAATGTAGACGAAGCTATGCGTATGGTAAAAGCTTTACAATTCTTTGAAGAGAAAGGTGAAGTTTGTCCTGCAAACTGGGATGAAGGTAAAGCTGGTATGAAAGATACTCACGAAGGAGTAGCCGATTACTTAAGCAAGAACTAAGCATTGCAATAATTAGCAAAATCCTGATCACTGGTAAAAAGGTGATCAGGATTTTTTTTGCCTTAAAATTTGAAGTAAAGGCTGTTCTTCAACATTAGTCCAGAAAGGGAACTACGCAATTCCTCGGTGGTTCCAAAATCGGTTAATTGCAATTGCGTACGAAGACCAATGCTTCTGCTGCTGTAAAGCTGTAGCTGATAATCGAGTCCTACCAGAGGATAAAAGCTGCTTACGCTGATGAAACTCTGCTCTTCAAACTCATTAAAGTATTCGAGGTCGGTACCAAAAGAGTTATAGCCAAAGCCCATAAAAGCTTGAAAGTGATTGCGACGACTGCGAATAAACTCATATCCTAAACGCAAGTCTAATTGGAAGAAACCTTCCAAATCGCTATTCACCAGCTCCCCCTGATTGTCAAAGTCGAGATAAGCGCGTTGCTCGCTAAATGCAAAATCCACACTAACACCAAAAGTTACTGGTTGGAAATTATGCTCCCAAAAAATATTGAGGCCATGCATTGCACCTAATTCATCAGCCAAACTCCCAGTCAGCCAGAAATAGCTGTAACCAAACCCGAAACCACGACTGCCACTGCTGTAAACCTTCTTTTCTAGGGCCTTTCTAAGGGTATCAGTATCCTCTAAATAGTAAAGGTCCTTGTGTAAAAATCGATTATAGGCCTTATCCAGAGATTTTGCGGCCAGCAGATTTAAGACAGCCTTTTCATAATTTGGCCACTCCCGCTTTTCCAATAAATTTGAGGCTTCTTTTTTAGACCAGGCGATATGCCTTTGCAGATGGGCTGGTAGGTAGTTATTTCGATGCAGATAATCTATGTAAATGCGCCAGTAGTCAATGGGGACTGTGGTATCTAGTTTACCTTCAACCTTAAGGTCGTAAAGTAAACGACTGCGAATACTAAACTCTGTAGGTTCGCAATAGCTCTCCCATAAGTTAATTAGGGAATCGCTAATCCCTTCTTGCAATCCATTTTGTTCGAGATTTAGAACCACTGCTTTTTCAGTGTCCTCACAAAGCGTGCTTACCGATTGAAAGAGATCTGAATAGTCACGATTTTGAGCATGGAGTAGAGTACCAGGAATCAAAAGGCATAGGAGGTAAAATCGCTTCATAAACGTTTATTTTTAGCTATGCAGATTTCATTCCAAAGCAAAAATTAGCGCAATGTAAATTCTGCTATTACAGGGTAGTGGTCGCTAAGTCTTTCTTCTATAACCTTATAGGCATGGCAGCGAAAACGGCTATCAGTGTATAAAATGTAATCGATGCGCAGTTCTAAGGGGCGGCGGTCGAAAGTTTTTACGAGTCCTTCCCCAGCACTAAGATAGGAGTCTTCCAAATTTTCGCTCAATAAATGATAAGTATAACTATAGGGAGGATCATTAAAATCACCGGCTACAATCATGGGTGTTTCTAATTGGCTAAACAAGCTATCCAGAAACTCTACTTGATAAGCGCGCTTTTTAAAAGCATTGGAAAGGCTTCCACCAATTTTATAAAGGTTCCTTTGCAATTCCTCCTGATCTTTTTGGTCTAGCTGACTCAAATTATCATAGTCGTCGCTTTCCAAGCCAACTGAGCTTAGATGCAAATTAAAGACTCGAATTTTACTGTTCTGATATTCGATGTCTACCCAAATCGCCCGTCCATTATTAATCGCTCCTTCCGGTCCCGGTAAATCATAATAACCTTTATCGAGAATAGGGTATTTAGAGTAAATGATATTTCCAGTAGCCGAATTTTCGCCACCTAAAAGAGCGTGCTGATAAGGGTAATCTACTGACCAGCCCTCCATTTGTAGGCGATACTCTTGGAGAATTAAAATTCCGGGATCTTCCTTAGCTACTAATTCCGATATCTTTTCCGGAACATCTTCTCGATCTAACCAGCGATAACGATTGAGGTTATGCACATTATAGCTCATCACCTTTAGGGCCGAGCCGGCAGCTACCACTTGGTTAGTACCATGACTTTTATAGAGCAATGGTATTTGTTTGTAGCCTAATCCAATGGCCACAATCGGTAGAATAATTTTCAGCTTTAAGCGTAGCGCCCACCAAACCGCAAAAATGATATTGGCTAGCAAGAGATAGGGATAAGCTAGTCCTAAAAAGGAAAAGCCTGTAAAATACTTAGGACTAATATAATTGCTGAGGTAGGAGGCCATCAGCGCGAAAGCGGCAATAGTGTTTAAAACATAAAGCAAGCCATCGAGGAAGGTTTTACGCTTTTCAGCCATCAGATTAGTCCTTACCGAATTTAAAAAGGTGGTCTTTTTCGTCTTTACTTAGGCTATCGTAGCCACTACGCGAAATCTTCTCTAAAATAATATTGAGTTTCTCTTCATCATTATTGGAGCGTCCGCTTCTTGTATTGGACCGCCTATTACCGCTGTTGCTATTAGAGTAAACTTTTCGCAGCTTAGGTTTGGGTTTAAAGAGGTTGGCAAAGCGGTCGATAATGCCTGCAAAACCTTCGGTTAAATCGCGACCTTGGGTATAAGCACGAGCCATAAAATAGCCAAAGGCCGCGCCTCCTAAATGTGCTAAACTACCCCCGGGATTATTTCCTTCACCCAGTGAAACCAAATCGGTAAGCAGGGCAAAAACAGCAATGCCCCAAAGCGGCACTGTAAAAAGGAAAAGCCGAACTGGAAAACGAGGGTTATAGGTGGCAATGGCAATAATTATCGCCATAACACCTGCGGAAGCTCCTCGGTTATTGCTCACCGCAACAACATCGTTAAACACCGGAAAAAGATTATAGCCTAAAACGTAGAGTGCACCACCAATTAATCCGCCCATTAAATAGGTCGCAATTAATCGGCGCCCCCCAAAGTATTCTAAGAACAATCGTCCACCGAAATAAAGCCATAGCATATTAAAAAAGATATGCCAAAAGCCTTGATGCAGAAACATATAGCTTACAAAGGTCCAAGGCCTAGTGAGTAGGGTCCCTAAGTCGGTAGGAAGCGCGGTGAAGCGAATAAAGAAATCGGCAATTCCTATTTGAAACAGGAAGCTGAGAATCCGTAGTACTAGGAATATAATAAAGACCCCAAGGTTGATCATTATCAACTGGTTAAGGGCTCCACCTTCCTTAAAAAACTGTTTTATCTGATCCCAAATGGAGTTCATTAGTAATAGGTACCGCGTTTACTTTTCCAATATCGCAAAATTAAATAACCAAAGAGCAATCCTCCTAAGTGGGCAAAATGAGCCACATTGCCATTACTTGTAAATCCATTGATTAACTCTAAAATTCCATAACCGGCCACAAAGTACTTGGCTTTAATCGGAATTGGGAGAAAAATGAAAAATATAGGCTGATTGGGGAAGAGCATCCCGAAGGCTAATAATATTCCGAAAACAGCTCCAGATGCGCCAACGCTAGGCTGGTTGAGTAGATTATTGGCATAAGCCATTTGGCTGTCCACAAAATTTTGACCGTTTTTAAGCGCCGAATATCCTTTTTCTTTGATAATTGAAACTTCTTGCGCACTTAGGCCATCAATGGCCATTTGAAACTCGACATATTGTGCACCAAAGTGGAGTAGGGCAGCGCCTAAACCGGTAAGAATATAGTATTGCAGAAAACGCTTGCTTCCCCATATATTTTCTAGGGCATAGCCAAACATCCAAAGGGCGAACATATTAAAGAAGATATGTCCGATATCGGCATGCATAAACAAATGCGTAATCAATTGATGAGGCATGAAGAAGCCTGAACTTGGATTAAAAAGCATGAGGTATTGACTCAAATAAATACCAATACTTTCTAGGGCCATCACCCCAATAAAAAAGAGCCCATTGATGATAATCAGGTTCTTTATTACATCGGGCAGTAAATTAAATCTTTGCATTAGGTAAATGTTTTATCAAGATCGCCAAGCGCGAGATTGATGATAGTCGGCCGTCCTTCTGGACTATGATAAGGCGATGAACAAGCAAAGAGTTCATCCACCAAATGTGCCATTGCCTGAGGTTCAAGAATAGTGCCTACCTTAAGAGCTGCCACTTTGGCCATTCTGGCCGCCATTTTTTCTTGAATCTCCGCTTTACCGTGAGCATTATGGTTTTTATATTCCTCCAATAAGAGGTGCAGCATTTGATCGATATCAGGGTTTTCCAAGAAAAGCGGAATACCATGCACGATCAATTCATTTTGTCCGAATTCATCTAAATCAAAGCCCATTTCCCTTAAAGCTGGAATCAGCTCTTTAATTTCATTGTAATCGCCAGGACTAAAAGACACTTGCGCAGGAAAGAGTAATTGTTGCGCTGCTACCTGTTGGTTCTCTAAAGAGGAGACAATCTTTTCAAAAAGAATGCGCTGATGGGCCCTTGCCTGATGGATCAACATCAAACCCTCACCATGCGATTTTAGCAGGTATTTCCTACCAACTTGGATGTATGAAACTGTATTCAGTTTCTCAGTATCTAATAATTCGCTTTGCTCTGCTTCTTCGGGAATTTCCGGAATCTGACTAAGTAAAGATTCCCATTCTTGGCTTTCGCGAGAAGGCTTTGCCTGTGGAGGACGATAGCCCGCGGCAGTGCCACCAAAGGAAGGGCTAGTGCTTGGCTTTGATGCTGAACTTTCCCTTTTTTCGAAAGGATTAAAGGAAGGATCCACATAAATCCCCGGGGCCTCTATTTCCTGCTTGGTGGGGTTTGGTGCATATTGCTGATCATGTTCGAAATCGAGGCTGGGCGCAATATTATACTGGCCCAAGCTATGTTTTACAGCAGTGCGAATAATACTGTGGATCACCCGCTCATCTTCAAATTTTATTTCGGTTTTGGTGGGATGAATATTTACATCGATGCGCGCTGGATCGAGCTCCATAAATAGGAAATAGCTCGGATGGCTATCGTCTAGCAATAATCCTTCAAATGCTTTTTGTACCGCTTTATGCAGATAGGTATTGCGGATATAGCGATGGTTAACGAAAAAGAATTGTTCCCCTCTGGTTTTCTTTGCAAACTCGGGTTTACCAACAAAGCCTTGGAGTTTAATTACTTCCGTGTCTTCATCTACCGGCACAAGT
>CATMQD010000125.1 GCA_950073045.1 uncultured Flavobacteriales bacterium
CCCGCCATTACATCTACTGCATCGGCACCACCAACACCAATAGCAACCATACCAAGGCCACCAGCATTTACGGTGTGCGAATCGGTACCAATCATCATTCCACCTGGGAAAGCATAGTTTTCTAATACTACCTGGTGAATAATACCTGCTCCTGGCTCCCAGAAACCGATACCGTATTTATTAGATACAGATTGCAAAAAGTCGAATACTTCGGAGCTTTTTTCTTTCGCGTTAGCTAAATCTTTTTTAGCACCAACCTCGGCCTGAATCAAGTGATCACAGTGCACGGTACTAGGAACAGCTGCTTGCTTACGACCACTCTGCATAAATTGCAAAAGGGCCATCTGAGCAGTAGCATCCTGCATCGCCACTCGGTCGGGTGCAAAATCTACGTAGCTTTTACCACGAGTATAAGGGGTTTCAGGATTTCCATCCCAAAGGTGTGCGTAAAGAATTTTCTCCGCAAGGGTAAGGGGTTTGCCAGTTAATTCGCGAGCTGCTTTAACGCGCTCGGGAAACTTAGCGTAAACCTCCTTGATCATGTCTATGTCAAAAATCATGTGTTTGGATTTTTCGGAAGGGACACAAAAATATAAAAGAGTGAATGGTTTATAAGCTCTTATAGAGCTCAATTATATTTAAACTGCCTCTAAATTTAAAGACCGGTATAATTTTGTGGACTTATCGCTCGCATTTCTGCTTTAACTTCAACGCTAACATTCAGGCCATCAATGAATTTCGCAATGCTATCCGCTGTAATTTTTTCATTGGTACGAGTAAGCTCTTTTAGCGCTTCATAAGGCTTAGGATAAGCTTCTCTGCGAAGAATATTTTGAATTGCCTCAGCAACCACCGCCCAGTTCGCTTCTAAATCGGCATTTAGGGCATCTGGATTAAGCAATACCTTACTTAAACCGCGAATAGTAGAATTGATAGCAATCACTGTATGCGCCATCGGCACGCCAACATTTCTCAATACCGTGCTATCTGTAAGGTCGCGCTGTAAGCGAGATAGGGGTAATTTAGAAGAAAGGTGCTCAAACAAAGCATTGGCAATTCCGAGGTTCCCTTCGCTATTTTCGAAGTCGATAGGATTCACCTTATGCGGCATGGCCGATGAACCAACTTCCCCTTTCTTAATCTTCTGTTTGAAGTAATCCATGGAGATATAGGTCCACATATCGCGATCTAAATCGAGAATAATGGTATTGATACGTTTTAAGCAATCAAACAAGGCCGCCATGTGGTCGTAATGCTCAATCTGGGTAGTAGGCCAAGAATGCTGTAAGCCTAAAACTTCCTCTACAAACTGATCGCCAAAGGCCTTCCAATCGATATTGGGATAAGCCACGTGATGGGCATTGAAATTACCAGTGGCTCCGCCAAATTTCGCCGCAAAAGGGATATGGCGTAAAAGCCGCATTTGCTGATCCAAGCGCTCTACGAAAACCTGTATTTCTTTTCCTAAGCGGGTAGGAGAGGCTGGCTGACCATGAGTACGAGCAAGCATAGGGATATCGGCCCATTGCTCGGAGAGCTCGGTAAGGGTTACCACTAAATCTCCCACCAAGGCGATATAGTCTTGCTCTATATAATCCTTTAAAGAAAGGGGTACCGAGGTATTGTTTATATCCTGCGAGGTTAATCCGAAATGAATAAACTCTTGGTATTTCTGCAGGTCTAATTTCTCAAAATGCTCTTTTAAGAAATATTCCACTGCCTTCACATCGTGATTGGTGGTACGCTCAATTTCTTTAATTCTTTCGGCGTCTTTTACCTCAAAGTCCAAGTAAATATCGCGGAGCTCAATAAAGCGGGCCCGGTCGAAATTTTGCAATTGAGGGAGGGGTAATTCACAAAGGGCAATGAAGTATTCCACTTCCACCCGCACCCGGTATTGAATGAGGGCGAATTCTGAAAAGTAATTCCCCAGCTTTTTACTTACTTTGTGATAGCGCCCGTCTACCGGCGAAATCGCGCGTAATTGCTCTTCCATATCGAAATTTAAAGCTGCAAAAGTAAGGATTCTAAATGGTGAAGATCTTCCAAAACCTGGCAATCAGTATTCGAGCTTATGGCGAGGCTATGCCACAAATGTTTAAAAAGGGGTACCGACGATATTTGGCCCTTCCTATAGTGGTGTATATCTCCCTTTTAATTGGTCTTATCTGGTTGATGATCAACAATATTAACCGCTGGTTGAATTTAATTTTAGGCTGGTTCGGTTACAGCATGGGCGAATTAGAAACCTGGGGATTTGTAGTGGCTATCATCCTGCAAATCCTGATGATCTTCTTCATGAGCAGTCTATTTAAATACACCGTACTAATTCTATTGGCGCCTTTTTTAGCTTTTCTATCCGAGAAAGTGGAGAAGGATCAATTAGGTTCGGACTATGATTTTAACTTGGCGCAAGTGTTTAGTGATATCCTTAGGGCCGTCCGCATTAATGTTCTAAACTTCATCAAGGAAATGGCCATCACCATCCTTTTAGCCATATTAGCCTTTATTCCGGTAGTAGGCTTAATAAGTCCAATTTTACTATTTGTGGTACAATCCTATTTCTTAGGCTATGGCCTGATGGATTACAATGCCGAGCGTTGGCGTTGGTCTTATGGCCGTACCGAATCGTGGATGCGCCAACATAAATCGGCAGTAACCGCAGTAGGATTAGCTTTCCATGGATTATTCCTGATTCCCTTTTTAGGATGGATATTCGCCCCGAGTTGGGCGGTAATAGCGGGCACTAAAGTGGCTTTAGAGCTAAAGGCTCGAGATGAGCGTTTTGAAGTCTAAGGCTGATGGCAGAAAGTCTAATCCATTTTGGGCTTCATTAACCTTCGCCCAATAGGTTTCTAAGCCATTGCTGATTAAAAGGTAAGGTACTTTATAATGCAAGTTATAACGACAAGCTTGGTCAAAGGTATCCTGACTAATCTTTACTTGTGGAGCTTTGCATTCACCAATCATAATGGCTTCTCCTTTATTGTAAACCAGTAAATCGGTGCGTTGGCTTTTGCCCATCAGCTTAAAGCCTCCCTCAAGAGCTAGTGCTGTAGCAGGATAGCCCAATTCGGTGCGGAGGTAATGTATAAGATGTTGACGTACCCATTCCTCTGGAGTGAGCACCAAATATTTCTTTCGGAGTTCATCCCAAACCATCACTTGCTGGTCTTTGCGACCCAGCTTTAAAGGGGCCGGAGGAAGGTTTAGTGGAATCAAATGCTTCACCCTGCAAATATAGATGCAACCAATAGCCAATATTGGCGTCCAAGGCAAAAGATATGTTTTATCTTGCGTCGCCCTATTTTCAAGCCCGGTAATGGACTACAATACGCTGCTGGCGGACATTAAAAAGAAACAATTTCGTCCCATCTATTTTTTGATGGGGGAGGAACCCTTTTTTATTGATCAGCTTACTAAGTTGATTGAAGAAACAGCAATGCCCGAAGAGGAGCGAAGCTTCAACCAAAGTGTACTTTATGGCTCCGATGTAAATACCACTCAAATTATATCCGAAGCTAAGCGCTATCCAATGATGGCCGAAAGAGTGGTGATTATCGTTAAAGAAGCTCAGCATTTAAGAGACTTGGATAAACTAGAGTCTTATGCTGAGAACCCTCAGAATAGTACCGTTTTAGTTTTCGCTTATAAGCACAAGAAGCTTGATAAACGAAAGAAAATTGCGAAAATTCTCGCTAAAGACCATGTGCTCTTTGAGTCGAAAAGGATTTACGACAATCAGGTTCCCGCTTGGGTAGAGCGATTATTAAAAGCTAAAGGCTACTCTGCTAGTCCTAAAGCATTGCAAATGATTGCCGAAAGTTTAGGCACTGATATCGGACGTATTTATAGTGAAATTGGCAAACTAGCTTTAATTGTTCCTAAAGGGGAAACGATTGATGAGCACATGGTGGAAACCAATATTGGCATCAGCAAAGACTTTAACAATTTTGAGCTTTGTAATGCAATCAATCGTCGTGATTTTAAGAAGGCCATTCGCATTCAAAAGTATTTTGCGGCTAATCCAAAAGACAATCCATTGGTAGTTACTACTGGGATTTTATACCGGAACTTTCGCATTTTAATGTTAATGGCTCAGGCCAAGAAAAGCGGAAGTCCAGAAAACATGTTAGCTAAAGAGGCAGGAGTTTCGCCTTGGCAAGCTAAGGACTACCTTCCAGCGCTAAATTTCTTTGATGTACGTAGAATTGCTCGAATAATGTCATATTTGCGCGAAATGGATTTAAAGTCCAAGGGAGTAAACAATCAGGGTACAAATGATGGTGACCTTCTCAAAGAAACTCTTTTTAAGATTTTTTATCAATAGATTCTAGACTCTGCTCATGAATAAGTACAAATTATTCTTTTCCTTTCTGGTATTCGCTTTTAGCATTTCAGCCCAAGCACAAAGTGGAACAATCCGTGGTTTTGTGTACGATGCCGAAACCCAGCAACCTATTCCATACGCGAATATTATTATTGAAGGTACTACTCAGGGTGCTACCGCCGGAGATAATGGTTACTACCAAATTAATAATGTTATGGCGGGGGTGCGCGAAGTGCAAGCGAGTTTTATTGGTTACGAACCCAAAACCCTAAAGGCTTCAGTTGTACCAGAAGGTATTGAGGTGGTAACTTTTTATTTAGAAGAGTCTAGTGAGGTATTGGATGAAGTTGAAATTTCGGCCGAGCGAAAGGCCCGCGATAAAAAGGTATTAACCTCGGTAGTGAGTTTAGATCCTAAGGAAATCTCTCGTTTTTCGGTTGGCGGTGATGCCGATGTGATAAAGGCGGTGCAGGTTTTACCAGGGGTTATAACCACGGGCGACCAAGGCGGACAGCTTTACATTCGTGGTGGTGCGCCCATTCAGAACTTAATTTTATTGGATGGGATGATCGTTTATAATCCCTTCCATAGCATTGGATTTTTCTCGGTTTTTGATAATGATATCATCCGTTCAGCAGATGTGTATTCGGGTGGTTTTAATGCCGAATATGGTAGCCGAAACTCGGCCGTAATGGATGTGCGTACGCGTGCGGGTAACCGCCAACGATTGGCCGGTAAAGTAAGTGCCAGTACCTATACTTCTAAACTTTTATTGGAAGCTCCTTTAGGTGCAAAAGATCGTCGAGGCTTGGCGGGCAGCTCCTTTTTGATTTCCGCTAAAACCTCTTATTTAGATCAAAGCTCTCAGTTGTTTTACCCTTATGTAGAAACTGAATTCGATGGCTTACCCTTTAACTTCACCGACCTCTATGCTAAGTTTACCAGTCAGTCGGAGAACGGTTCTCAGTTTAATGTATTCGGCTTTAGCTTCGATGACGGTGTACGCTATGGTAGCAGTAATAGTATCGATTGGGATTCTCAAGGCGCAGGTTTCAACTTCACCGTTTTACCGTCGGCCTCTAAAGTCCTCCTTTCGGGAGATGTGAGTTATTCGGTATATGATATTAAGTCTATCGAAGGTTCCTTAATCCGCGAATCATCAATTACCGGTTTTAATGGTGGTTTAGATTTCACCTATTTCCTTCGTAAAGATGATGAGTTTAAAGTGGGTATGGAGGCAATTACCTATTCCACCTTTTTTGATGTAGATGCACCTTTAGGTTTATCCACCGAGCAGCAAGAAAATACCACCGAATTAGGTACTTACGCTCGTTACCGTTACAGCTCTAATCGTTTAATCGTAGAGCCAAGCTTGCGTTTACACTATTATGGTAGTCAGGCGGAACTAAGCTTCGAACCGCGCATGGGCATCAAGTATAATATTAATGATTGGTTACGCTTAAAAGCCAGCGGTGGCTTCTATTCTCAAAACTTAGTGGCGGGTAATTCCGATCGTGATGTGGTGAATTTATTCTATGGCTTCCTAAGCGGTATTCCAGAAGGTGATTTACCCAATGATTTTAGAGGGGAGGAAATTACAACTACTCTCCAAAAAGCTCAGCATGCGGTGGTTGGATTTGAGATTGAGTTAACTAAGAACCTTACCATGAATGTGGAAGGATATATCAAAGACTTCAATCAGATTACCAATTTAAACCGGAACCAAATTTATGATGATGGTAGCTTTGCTGCGATTGGTAAACCAGATATCCTTACTAAGGATTATATCGTAGAGCAGGGTATCGCAAGAGGTATCGACCTTTTAATGAAATACAACGACAAAAACCTTTACCTCTGGTTAGCCTATTCCATTGGTGAGGTTACTCGTGATGATGGCATTCGGGTTTATAATCCCAATTTTGACCGTCGTCATAACTTAAACTTCGTAAGTAATTACAGCTTTGGTAAAGAACGCAGCTGGTTGGCGAGCCTACGATACAATTTTGGTACTGGTTTCCCTTTTACACCCACTCAGTTATTTTACAGCGAGCAGGCATTTGTTGATGATCGTGGACAAGCTTCTTTAGATTATGATTACACCACCGCTAATGGCGAACCGGGAGTATTATATGGCGAGTTAAATGATCGTCGTTTACCAAACTATCACCGAGTTGATATTAGCTTGGCTAAAACCTTCAAGTTCGAGCATGATCAGCAATTAGAGGTTAGCGCCGGAGCTACCAATATTCTTAATTACGAGAATATCTTCTATTATAATCGTAATGAGAATAAGCGCGTAAACCAGTTGCCTATTATGCCAACGGTATCGCTTAGTTTCTCCTTTTAATGGCACTAAAAATCCCTTGGTCTCCTGAAAGGATTGAGCGCTTGGCGCATTTTACAGGGATTGGGATTTTGGTTTTAAGCTTAATTTTTGGCGATGGCTTGAGGGCTGTTGCGATTAATCTATTGACTTACTATCTATGTTACTACGGTTTATGGGGCTTTTACTTGATAGTAAACCGGATCATAGAGTTCAACTATCATGGGGAGCAGTCTAAGACCTTTAAAAATATGCTGAAGGCCCTCATGTGGGTCATCTTATTTGCTGGTTTTTTGATGAGTATTTCAAACTTATTTACAGCAATAGGTAGCCTCGACTTTGAAGACATGAATAGCTTCTTCTTGTCTATAGGAATTTGCTTGGGTTCTTTGCAGACCATCAAGCATAAGGAAAAGTCTTAAGGTGAAAGGCCTTACTTACTAAACAAATTGTATTTCAGGATGCAGTAAATCGCCCGGAAGCCATCCTTCCAGTTGATCTTCTTTCCTTCTTCGAAAGTTCGGCCATAATAGCTAATGCCAACTTCATAAATTCGGATACCAGGAATGCGCGCTACTTTGGCCGTTACTTCTGGTTCAAAACCAAAACGATTCTCTTTCAGGTGAAGCGATTTAATCACGTCGGTGCGGAAGAGTTTATAACAAGTTTCCATATCCGTAAGGTTCAGGTTAGTGAACATATTCGATAGGAAGGTGAGGAATTTATTTCCGATACTATGCCAGAAAAAGAGAATACGATGAGGATTGCCGCCCATAAAACGGGAGCCATAAACCACGTCCGCTACTCCTTTTATAGCGGGAGCTAGCAAAATATTAAACTCTTTAGGGTCGTATTCTAAATCTGCATCTTGCACAATGGTAAAGTCGCCAGTGGCTCCTTGGAAGCCAGTGTGTAATGCCGCACCCTTACCTTTGTTATAGTCGTGCTTTAGATATTGAATCGGAAATTCTGGATGTGAGTCTTGATATTGTTTAACCGCTTCTTCGGTATTATCTGTAGAAGCATCGTTAACAACAATGATTTCTTTTTCAATATTATGAAGTAATTCCACCTCACGTAATTGATCAAGAATATGATGAATAGTAGCCCCCTCATTATAGGCCGGAACGATGATTGACAGTTTATGAATCTCCATTGCAAAAAGTGAAGGCCAAAAATAGAAATAAAAAAACCGCCTCAGCTAGGCTGAAACGGTTTACAAGACAAGTCTTTAATAATTAAATTTTCCGATACTTTTTCATGTGATTGCCAACTCGTACAACGTACACACCGTCAGGTAAAGGACGGAGGTCAACAACTGGGTCGGTCTTAGCAAGTGGGTCAATTTCCGAATCGAAATAAACTCGACCGGCAATGTCAAATACTTGAATGCGACCACCTTGATTTTGATCTCCTAGTTTAATGCGAAGTAATCCATCACCAGGATTAGGGTAAATGCTTACCTCTTCTAATTTAGTTTCACCAGAGCTAAGCAACCCAAGCGGGGGTGGTGAGTCTAAATCGATAGGATCCGGTTTGGGTGTAGATTGATAAGTTGTTTCGGGGGCATCTTCTTGGCTTGATTGAGCTTGAGCCATGCCGCCAAGACCTAATAAAAGGGCCAGTGCAAGAGTGTACTTTAGTTTTTTCATGATAGAGCGTTTTTATGTTTTTGTTTTCGTGAACAAAGTTCATTGGTATGACCCTGTAGCCCTTGTGCATAGTTGCCTCTCTTTTGTTAAAGAAGCGTTAAAGGCTAATTTTCAAGGCTTAAGCACTTTATTTTTGGGCCATGTCGAGATTTAAACAAAGAGCAGCCAAGCGCCTTAACTGGCTGATTCTCTTGATGACGCTTTCACTTTTAGGGGTTACTGGGATACAAGCCTATTGGCTGAAAAACGCTTACGACCTCCGGGAAGAGAAGTTTGAGAGCGAGGTGGGACAAGCTTTAGCAGATATTACCGAAAGGGTGGATAATATGGCCTCCCTGCGTTTTCTGTTCAGCAGTTTTGGAATAAAGCCCTTCTTCAGCGAAAAGCTGGCACCCCATTTAGGTTTACCCGCAAGAGATACCGCCGCTGGAAGTTTACGCTTAACCATGAATTTAGGTGAAGACACCGTGGTTTTGTATAATGCCGATCCTAATGATTCCCTTTTAGCCAGCATCAAAGAGCGCAAAGGCCTAGTCTTACAAACGCGCCCAGATCAAATGATGAAGAAGGGAGCCCAGCTGGATATGCTGCTGCGGAAAATGGTACGCTATGAGCTAAGTCGGCGACGAAATGATAGTTCTTGGATGGACCGACGCACCCTAGATAGTTTAATAGCCTTCGAACTGAAATCTCGGGGAATAGATATTCCTTACGAATTTGCGGTGGCCAACGATAAAGAAATCATCATTAGCTCCCGGCGCTGGGACCCTAATGATCACCAGCATACCGCTTCCTTATTTCCCAATGATATTCTTACCAACGAAGTCCTCTCTTTAGCTTTCCCGGCAAAGGCTAATTATATTTTCAGTTCCCTGTGGGTGATGCTCCTAGTCTCCCTTTTATTTACAGTGGCAATTGTGTACACCTTTTACCGCACCCTTAGCTTTTCGCTAAAGCAGAAGCGGATTAGTGACATTAAAACTGATTTCATTAATAATATGACGCATGAGTTTAAAACGCCCATTGCGACTATTAACTTGGCCATAGATGCCCTAAGGAATCCTAAAGTAAGAGGGGATAGCGCCAGAGTGGAGCATTATAGTAATATGATAAAGCAGGAGAATCAGAGGATGAATCTGCAAGTGGAAAGTGTATTACGGATGGCCCTCTTGGATAAGCAAGAGCTCGATTTAGACTATAAACGCGCCGATGTAATTAAAGTGGTGCAATCCTGTATCGATCATATCAGCTTACAGCTTGAGAATAAAGGTGGTCGCTTACAGAAGTTCTTTAACGAGCAGGAGCTTGTTTT
>CATMQD010000126.1 GCA_950073045.1 uncultured Flavobacteriales bacterium
TACAAATTACCATTCGCAAAGCGGGGGGAATCATCCTCTTCTGCAAAGCGGGAATACTTTTAATCATCTCCCGAATCATTGCTTCTGAAGCTTCGAAGTCGGCAATTACCCCATCTTTTAGAGGACGAATAGTTTTAATGTCCTCGTGGGTTTTACCATGCATTTGCCGGGCGGTTTGCCCCACGGCGATAATCTTATTGGTTAAACGATCCTTGGCTACTATCGAAGGGGCATCAACCACCACTTTATCGTTGTGGATAATCAGGGTATTCGCAGTCCCTAAGTCAATCGCGATATCCTCGCGTAAAAAGTCAAAAAGTCCCAAGTGTATTAATGTTTAAAGTGGCGTATTCCAGTGAATACCATTTTCATATTATTATTGTCACAATAGTCAATCGACAATTGATCTTTAATAGAACCGCCCGGTTGAATAACGGCATTTATACCGTCTTCATGAGCGATCTCTACACAGTCGGGGAATGGGAAAAAGGCATCTGAAGCCATTACTGCTCCTTCTAAGTCGAACTTAAATGCTTTAGCCTTGCTAATGGCTTGTCTCAGAGCATCAACTCTGGAAGTTTGACCCGTACCCCCCGCGATCAATTGCTTGTTCTTGGCTAAGATAATGGTATTTGACTTGGTATGCTTGCAAATTTTTGAGGCAAATAATAAGTCTTCAATTTCTGCGGCACTCGGACTTTCCTTGGTAGCCACTTTTAAATCGGCTTCACTATCGGTATGGTGATCCTTCTCTTGAGCTAAGATGCCATTTAAAAGACTGCGATATTGCATCTTCGGCATTTCGAAATCTTTCAAGATTAGGATGATACGGTTTTTCTTTTGCTGAAGAATTTCTAATGCTTCCTTGCTGTAAGATGGAGCAATTACAATCTCAAAAAAGATTTTATGCATTTCTTCAGCGGTGGCAGCATCAATTTCTCGGTTGCTAATAAGCACTCCGCCAAAGGCCGAAACTGGGTCACCCGCCAAGGCAGCGGTCCAACTATCTAGTACGCTTTCGCGTGATGCGATTCCACACGCATTATTATGCTTAAGTACGGCAACGGTAGTTTCGTCGAATTCACGAATCAAATTCACTGCGGCATCTGCATCCAAAAGGTTATTGTAGGAAAGTTCCTTTCCATGAAGCTTTTCAAAAACCTCTTCCATATTTCCGAAGAAGCTTCCTTTTTGATGTGGGTTTTCACCGTAGCGCAAACTGTTCTCAGTACCAAGAATAAGGTTCTTATAGTCGCCACTTAAGTAAGCTTGAATGTGGGTGTCGTAAGCTGAGGAAATGCGGAAAGCCGCGGCGGCAAATTCTTTACGTACTTCTTCATTTAGAGTCTGGCCGTCTAATACCTCAATTGCTCTCTGGTAATAGTCGCGTGAAGGAATAATCCAGCTATCCTTATAATTTTTGGCAGCGGCGCGAATTAGTGAAATACCGCCGATGTCAATTTTTTCGATAATATCTTCATGGCTGGCGCCAGAAGCTAAAGTTTCCTCAAAAGGATATAGATCTACCACCACCACATCGATTGATGGTAAACCATATTCGGCCATTTCCGAAACATCGCTATCTAATGAACGGCGACCTAAAATGCCACCAAATACTTTGGGGTGTAAAGTTTTTACGCGACCACCAAGAATAGAAGGGTAGGTGGTAAGGTCTTCCACGGCCTCAACCTCATGTCCCAAGTCCTCCAGAAACTTGCGGGTTCCGCCGGTAGAAAGCAATTTATAACCTTGGTCGACAAGACTTTGAGCAAGTTTATCTAAACCATCTTTGTAAAATACAGAAAGGAGGGCGGTGGGTGCACCGGCAGCTTGAGACATGTTGAAAATTTTAAGTGGCAAAATTAGTGCTTTTTAAGCGCATAGAAAGCCCAAGCCTAAATTTCATTTACCTTTGAAAAGCAATACTAAAACATGGTTTTCCTTCGAATTTTCCGAGAGAGTTTCCTTTTTGCCATTCATGCTTTAAAGGTAAACCGCTTACGCACCTTCCTGTCGCTGCTGGGAGTAACTATTGGTATCTTAACGATAGTGGCGGTTTTCACTTTGGTAGATTCCTTGGAACGTAATATTCGCAGTAGCGTAGAAAGCTTAGGAAGCAATGTAGTTTACATCCAAAAATGGCCCTGGGGCGGGGGAAGTGGCGAGTATAAATGGTGGAAGTACTTTCAGCGTCCGGAGCCTAATTTTTACGAGATGGAAAAATTGGAAGAGCGCCTGACCACCGTGCAGGATATTGCTTTTCTATTTGGTGTAAATCAAACTTTAAAATACGGTCTCAATTCGGTAGAGCGGGCCAATGTGATGTGTGTTTCGCATCATTATAATAATATATGGGACTATAAAATTGAGAAGGGTCGCTATTTCTCAGAACTAGAATCTCAAAGGGGAAGGCCGATTGCCATTCTTGGGGCCGATGTAGCCGATGGTCTATATGGTAGTATTGATCCAATTGGGCGAGAGTTTAGTGTTTTAGGACGAAAACTACGCGTGATTGGAGTGATGGAGAAACAAGGGAAGAGCTTAGTGGGCAACGATGTTGATGGTTCTATTTTGGTACCTATTAAGTATGTGGGCAACCTGATGAGTCTTAAAAATCAAGATGGAGGAACCATTATGGCCGCGGCTAAGCCCAATGTAGAAATGAGCGCCATGAAGGATGAAATTATTGGCACCATGCGAGCCATCCGACGCTTAAAGCCTAAGGCAGAAGACAATTTTGCGCTTAACGAGATATCGATGATTTCTAATAATCTAGATGCCTTTTTTGCAAGTATTGGTTTTGGAGGTTTAGTGCTAGGCGGCTTTAGTATTCTAGTAGGTGGTTTCGGCATCGCCAATATTATGTTCGTGAGCGTTAAGGAGCGCACCAATCAAATTGGAATTCAAATGAGCCTTGGTGCCCGAAGGAGTTTTATTCTTAGTCAGTTTTTATTAGAATCGGTAATCCTGTGTTTATTGGGGGGCTCCGTGGGAATTGCATTGGTTTACGGCGGACAGCTTAGTTTACCATTGATAATTGAAGACCTCGATTTTGATATTCAAATAAGCATGAAGAATGTTATTCAAGGCTTAGCGATATCCGTGATAATCGGATTAGTATCAGGCTTTATGCCCGCCTTAAATGCTTCACGCTTAGATCCGGTGGAGGCAATTCGCAGCGGACAATAATTCGCTTTTACAGCTTTAAGATACTAGCTTGTTGATATACTGCTCTAGATCGGGGCAGCTTTCCACGATCATTTTGTTTACAGCTTTTAGGAAATCCTCGTCTTCCTTTTTAAAACGGTCGGTTTTATGACTGTCGATGTCGATTTGCCCAATCAGCTTATCTCCTAAATACATAGGAACTACGATTTCTGATTTCACATAAATACTGCAGGCAATATAGTTGCTTTCCGCGTTCACATCTGCCGTAAGGTAGGTTTCACCGCTAAGGGCAACCTGACCACAAATTCCTTTTCCGAAATCTATAATAGTATGGTCGGTAGGATCTCCCACATAAGGCCCAAGGTGTAGCTTTTTTGTTTGGTGGTTCATAAAGTAAAATCCTACCCAGTCGTAATTTTCGAGCTTTTGGCTGATTAATCTGCAAATTTTTTCAAGTTGCTCATTTATATTCTCTCCTGACTTAAGCTCTTGGCCTATGTCCATTAAACACTTGGAGTAGATTGTTGTCATAGTTAAGCTCTAATTACGTGCTATGAATTGTTTTTAAAGGGCTAAATTATAAAGGAGTCTGAGATCTCTCTCAAATTGACCTTCTAAAAATCAAAAAGATGGGGACTGAAGATAAGAATGGCAAGGATTACGCTAAAGATTGCCGCGATCAATACTGACGCTGCGGCCACATCTTTGGCCTTTTTCGCTAAATCGTGATATTCTGGACTGGCTAAGTCCACTGCATATTCAATAGCAGAATTAATCGCCTCTAAGCCAAGTACTAAAGCGAAACATAAAATTAGGTCAATCCAATCCGAATTAGATAGGTCGAAATAAAAGCCTGCGAATGTCACCAAAGCCACGGCCAGTAAGTGAATGCGCGCATGTGCCCCCTCTTTAATAAAAGTCGCTATTCCTCTAAAGGCGTCTCCGAAAGCCTTGATTCTCTTGATAATATACCCCACCATTATTAATTTTTAGTCGTTATCTTCTCGTCTACAGCCACCAAAGGACTAAATCGTTAACTAAATTGTCAATATTCCGAAAACAATTTAGCTTACAGGTCCTTTGGAATGCTGTAAATTGCCAACATTTTGCAAACAATTCCAATTATGAAGAAGAACCTGTTAAGGCCAATTCTTTATCTCTTATTCTTCGGAGCGATCAGCAATACGCTGATGGCACAGCAGGTAGTCTCTGCGGGGAAGATCGACATTCTTAGCGGAGTGAGCGATGTAAACTTCGCCGATGCTATTTGTCAGTGCGACACGATCCTAGTAGAGTATGAGGTAAAGCCGAATGCTAATTTCCCGGCCACTTCCACTTTCGAGTATCAATTGGCAACCAATCCTGGCTTAGCCTGGGGTGGTGCTACATTGTTAGAGCTTACTCAATTAGAAAAAGGAGATCCGCCTACCGCGCTTACCTTACCTTCTGATACTTTTAGTAGCGGAAAGAAATGGGCATCAGTGGTAATTCCATGTAATACACCAATCGGTATTTATGGCTTTAGGATTATTAACCGAAATAGCAATGGTACCATTACTCCAGTAGATGGCTTTAGTGATACCGCCTTCTTTCAGGTTAACCGTATTCCTACTTTAGCTTTAATCGACTCTATCGCCACCGTGCGTAATATGAGCCGTATTGATACCGTAGATAACCCATACAGTTCTCAACCAGATATTGGTATTTGTTTTAACGACTCGATTTTCTTGCGCGTTCAAACCAATGCGAGTTCTATTCAATGGTATAATGGAAACTTCCCAATCGCAGGAGAAACTAAGGATTCGATCTTAGTATTTGGCCAGGGAGCTTATTATGCTAAAGTTACCAATGGGGGACTTTGCTCCATCAACTCGGATACAATACAAGTTAGTCCCATTATAACACCTACAGGCATTACTTTCGATCCTAATAATGTGAGCAATGCCAATGCCTATGTGGTAGATAAACCAATCCCAAGTAATAATACCCCGCAAGATTCGATAGAGTTATGTGAGGATGAAATAGCGCTGCTTAATGCACCATTACCTCCTCCCGGATCTGGTTTAACCTATACCTACCAATGGTTAACTGATAGCTTTAACCCAGTATCTGGCAATAGAGATTGGTATCCTCTAACAACACCTACTGCAACTCAAAGAACTTTACAGATTAATGCCAATAGTGCTATTCCAGGATGGAACCACTATCGCGTGGCGATTGACGATGGATTCTGTCAGGATACCACTTTGGAGACTCAGAAGTTTTGGGGAAACATTGATACTATACCCGACGCAGTTATAGCGGGAATTCCTTTCCCAGGCTTTGTTGGACCAAACGTTTACGGTGAGATTTGTATGAAGGACTCGGTCCTTTTAACCACCGAACCTTCTTTAGCTGATCCAGCATGGAAATATCAATGGCAATGGTACGACCCTAGTGTGCCTCCAGGTGCTAATCCTTGGAAATCAGTTTCGGGTTTACCACTAAGCTTCGATACCCTTACCACCATTGTTATCGATACTAGCCTTTCCGACCCTGGTCAACCTTATTTCCAAACTCCAAAGCCAGAAATTAGATATTTCAGAGTTAGAATAGCTACTGAGACTACCTTTAGAGGAATTGAGACTTGCTTCTTTACTTCCGATTCGGTTGCTGTACGTTGGTTCCCAGAGTACAGTCTAAATATTGTGAACTCTCCTAATGCCTTTATCGTAGGTCAGGATTCAGTAAACTTCTGTGAAACAGATTCGGCCATTTTACGAGCGCCTGCTACTCCAGCTTCCTTAATCAACTTTGGTTATACCTATAGCTATCAGTGGTTAAGTGATTCTTTGGATCCAAATCAAGGTATTCGTGTGAAGTATCCTTTAACGGGAGAAACCAATCGTGATATTATTTTACGTGAGAGCGGAAACTATTGGGTTTCTATCGACGATGGAATTTGTACCGATACCTCCAAGGTTTATCGCGCCTTTGTAGATAGCCTACCAAGTACTCAAATTCAAGAAATTGAATTCCCTGGATCAAATTCTGGTTTAACAGGCTATAATCTATGTTTATACGATTCGGCTTTAGTTTCTGCTACCGACACCGTGCTAGGCTTAACACCTTGGAATTACCAATGGGAGCAATGGAACCCTCAAACTAATATGTGGGGTAACTTAACTAATGATACCCTCGTAACCTTGCAAATTGACTCTAGCTATAAGCGCTTTAATGAGGATACCGCGTGGTTCCGTTTGTCGACTACCTATTTCAATACCTTCGGTTTACAAACCTGTGCAACCAATACCGATTCTATTATGGTGATCTTCTACGATTCACCAGACCTATCTTTCTTCCCGGGAGATTCGGTTGGACTATGTCCTGGAGACAGTATCCTATTTGTTGCACAAGGAAACTTTAACTCGGTATCCTGGGATAATGGAACCGTAATGGGTGCCACCCGATATATTAAAACTCCTGGTATTTATACAGCCAGAGCAGTGGGGGTTAATAGTTGTGTAACTCGCGATACGGTTAATGTATTTGCTTTAACGGTAAATGCTGCTGCTGGTCCCGACCAAACTATTAAGTCTGGCGAAGTTGCCAACTTACAAGCCTTTGGCGGAACAAACTACCGTTGGTTTGCCGATAAACCGATTGAATTTAGCGACTTCTTAAGTCAGTCCATCCAAGTTTCTAAAGTGCTCGAAGATGGAGTGCTTTCCGACACGGTTTGGATTTATGTAGAAGTAACCAACTCACGTGGTTGTGTGGGCATCGATTCCCTACGCTTAATTATTAATAGTAATATTCCAGATCAAATTAGCGCGGTTAACCAGTCTTTCAACATCTTTACTCCTAATGGTGATGGATTGAACGACCTTTGGGATATCCGTGAATTGATCGCTGGTGATAATTGTGCCATTACCATTATGAACCGTTGGGGTTCGGTGGTATATGATGATGAGGCTTTCCCAGGAACTTGGGCCGGTACCGATAATGGTGGTAATGAACTTCCGGATGGAACTTATTATTATATCCTCGATTGCGACGGCACAGTCCGAATGCAGAACGCCATCACCATAATCCGCAACCAACAATAAGATGAAGATCATGAAGAAATTAATCCTTTTGATTGGCCTGGGACTGATGGCGAACTTCGCGAAAGCGCAACAGATCCCTTTATACAGTAATTACTTCTTTACTCCTTATATCTATAACCCGGCTTTATCCGGTACCGATGGAGTTACTGAAGCGACCATTTTACACCGTCGTCAGTGGAGCGGAATTCAAGGTTCCCCTGAAACTTCTGCCTTAGCAGTAAATGGTAGTATGAATGATGGTAGTGTTGGTTGGAGTGTTTACGGATTCTCCGATAAAACCGATATACTTAACCGTATTGGTGTCTATGGTAACTATGCTTATCACGTAAAACTTACCGACGACATCAGTCTTTCTGGTGGATTAGGAGCTGGTTACGTAAACCAAAGCATCGATCAAAGTGGTGTACGTGCCCGTGATGCCGGGGATATCTTTACCGTGGTAGCTCCTAACCGTGGTACCTTTGATTTAAACCTGGGTTTAAGTTTAATGGTACGCGATTTCACCTTAGGTTTTGCAGCACCACAATTGCTAAGTCAAAATGTGGTTTACGCTACCAATCCTAGCGATATCAACTATAATTTAATTCGTCACTATGTAGCCTCGGCTCAGTACGATTTCAAATTTGCTGGTGATAAGCAGGTTTTAAGTCCTATCGCAATGGTACGCGCAGCAGAAGGGGTTCCCTTTCAATTAGATGCTGGCTTGCTTTACAATATGGTGGAATACGGCTATGTAGGAGCAATGTTCCGCTCTAACTATGGCGTAACTGCTAATGTGGGTGTAAACCTATCTGAGCAATTAACCCTAGGTTATGCTTATGACTTCTCTACCAATACTTATGCTTCTAACTTCGGAACCAGCCACGAGTTTATGCTTACCTACCGCTTCGGTAGTAACAAGGATAACGAGCGTATGGAGAACGAAATCAAACGTCTTAAGTTAATGCAACGTCGTCAAAAAGACGAGGTTGAAGAAACCGTAGACGAGAAGCTGAAGGAATTCAAGGATAGCTATAAAGATGAAATGGCTAAAGCCCTTGAAGAAGAGAAGCAGAAAATGCAAGCCGAGTTAGAGCGTATGCGCGAAGA
Source organism: uncultured Flavobacteriales bacterium (assembly GCA_950073045.1). Classification (GTDB taxonomy): domain Bacteria; phylum Bacteroidota; class Bacteroidia; order Flavobacteriales; family Schleiferiaceae; genus Croceimicrobium. The sequence goes on from CATMQD010000126.1 coordinate 8,346, forward strand.
AGCCGCTCAGAATAACTCCAATAACGGTGGTAACCAAAACAATACTGGTAACCGCATGCAAGACCTGCAAAACCGTCGGAACAATAACCAGAACAACCCTAACAACTCTAATAACCCAAATAACAATGCGGGTAATCAGGGTAACCAGGGTGATCAAGGAAATCAAGGGAACTTTAATCCGGATAATAACGGACCGCAGAATTACCCAAGCAATAACTTGGCCTCTAATGTAGCTCCTGGTTCTCCTGGATACTATGTTACCGCCGGTGTATTTGGCAACCAAGCCAATGCTAACCGCTTGATGAATAACTTGGGTTCTCAAGGATTGGATGCTCGGATCTTCCAAGATCCAAGCAACAATTTCTATTACGTTTACCTATTAAAATTCGATTCTTATCAAGAAGCAGATCAGGCCAAAGCCTCTGGCTTAAATGGCCGCTACTCTGGCGACCTATGGATTAAGATTGTGAACTAAGAATAGATAGTTCTAAAAACTAAGCCCCTTTTGATTTCCATCAGAAGGGGTTTTTTTTGTGGAGAAGGGTTAAGAACTTAGAGCTTAGAACCTAGAAAAGCCTGTGCTATAAGACTGTATAGGGAAATTAATGGGATGGGTACTTTGTACTAAGTACTAAAAGCGACTCTAAGGAGCGTACCAAGTACTGGAACAAAATCCGTTCATCCTTTTTTCTGTGTTCCAATTATAAATCAGATGCGAGATCTGAGAAGTGAGAAGTGAGACTTTGAGCAGGGACAAAATCTGGCAAAGAACCTAGAGCTTAGAACCTAGAGCATAGAAAAATCTGTGCTAGAATACGGTGATGGAACATGAATGGGGAATTGTACTTTGTACTAAATACTATAAACGACTCTAAGGAGCGTACCAAGTACTGGAACAAAATCCGTTCATTCTTTTTTCTGGGTTCAGATTATAAATCAGATGTGAGATTTGAGACTTTGAGCAGGGACAGAATTTGGAAAAGAGCTTAGAGCTTAGAACCAAGAGCATAGAAAAATCTGTGCTAGAATACTGTGCTAGAACTTGAATGGGGAATTGTACTTTGTACTAAATACTAAAAGCGACTTTTAGGAGCGTACCAAGTACTGGAACAAAATCCGTTCATTCTTTTTTCTGGGTTCAGATTATAAATCAGATGTGAGATTT
>CATMQD010000127.1 GCA_950073045.1 uncultured Flavobacteriales bacterium
GGGCTGTGGCTGGAGAATAAGAATTAAAATATAGCTTAGAAAGGGCAGAACTAGAAACTGAGAAAGCAAGCCTAATAAGGCGGGTTTAGGATTTTGTATTAAAATCTTAAAATCTTCAGTACGAATTTCTAAGGCGATACCGAACATGATAATCGCCAAGCAAATATTTAAAAGAAAAAGGGAGTCACTGCTAAAATTTAGCCTTATGGCGTCGATGTTTTCCATCCTCTGAGCGTATCAAAAACTCCAAATTAGTTTTTGTTTTGCTAATGAGCAATTTAATCCGCCGCAAGCTTACGGCTCATCTCAAATACAGCTGGGCAATACGAGGCGTTTTTCTCGGTAAGGGCTAAAATTTGATGCATTCGATTACGATCGGTATGCGGATAATCACGGCAGGCTTTGGGTCGGGCTTCGTAAACCCTACAATAGTTATCATCTCCTAAAAAGGGGCAGGGGAGACTTTTCATTACCCAATCGCCATCTTCATCGGTACGCACGTATTTTTCCATAAAATCGCCCACCTTCAAACGTAGATTTTTGGCTAAACGATCAATATCGTCTTGTAAGAGTCGAGGACCCGCAGTTTTACAGCAATTAGCACAAGATAAACAGTCGATATAGGAAAATACCTCTTCGTGAGCAGCACTAAAGTCTTGATCTAATTGTTTGGCTTTACGTTTTTTAAGATCGGCGAATATCTTCCGAGTTTGCTTCTTCTCCTGCTTTACCTTGGCTTTAAAAGCCTGTAAGTCGATTTTATTTCCCACGACCCTGCAAAACGATTATTACGGTGTAAATGAGGATCTTAATATCGTTAAGTAAAGACATATTCTCGATATAAATCACTTCAAACTTCAGGCGTTCTACCATCTCCTCCACATTGGAAGCATATCCAAATTTAACCATACCCCAAGAGGTGATTCCTGGTTTTACCTTTTGCAAATAGCGGTAATGCGGTGCGTGTTTGGAGATTAACTCCATGTAATATCGGCGCTCCGGGCGAGGGCCAACAATAGTCATGTCGCCCACTAAAACATTGTAGAACTGAGGCAATTCATCCAAGCGATATTTCCGCATAATTTTACCCCAAGGAGTGATGCGTTCGTCATTTTCGCTACTTAGCTGAGGACCATCTTTTTCGGCGTCTACCACCATGGAGCGGAATTTATACATATAAAACTCCTTGCCCTGAAAACCCACTCTTTTCTGTTTAAAGAATACGGGTCCCCTATCGCTAAAGCGGGTAATCATCATCACTGTAAAGTAAAGAGGGGACAAGATGATAAGCACGAAAATAGAGGTGAATATATCGAAGAGACGCTTTATAACCATCTGCCAACCAGGCATTAATTGATGGTTGATTTCTACTAATGGAATAGAACGCATCGACTCCATGCGTACCTTACCACTAATGATATCGTAGGTATCGGGAATCATCTTAATCTTTACCTGCGAGGCTTCTAAAAGATTAACCACCTCTTCCAATTTATGGTGTTCAGAAGATTCAATGGCAATGATCACTTCTTCTACATCTTGTTCTTGGATAATCTGTGGTAAATCCTTGTGATTTCCTAAATGCTCAAGATTTTTCTCTAAAAGAAAGCGAATATTATTATCGACACTTACAAAACCTACAAAGTGATGTCCGGTTTTACGGTTGCTACGACTTTCTAATTTAGCGTAGAGATCGGCGGCCTTTTCATTGCTGCCAATCATTAGGGTATTGAAAGCGATTTTACCACTGCGTGTGCGGTAGGCTGTGCGGGTGCTTAAAAGTGTTCGAAATAAAGCGGTAAAGAAAAAGTGACTACTGAAATAAACTAAGAATCCACGGTAATAATCGGTATAACTCGAAACCGGATCATCCAGAATTAAGGTAAAGAAAATAAAAATGCTACCCAGTAAACTACTATTGAAAGAATAGAAGAGATCTTTAAGGCGAGAACGGCGGTAGATGTCTCGGTAAAAGTCGGTAATGTTATAAACCGTTAACCAGAAAATGGGAATTACCACTAAGCCAATGTAATAGCTTTGAGAAAACTCTAAATTGGTTAGGCCGAATTTCTCTGCTTCTACAACCAGTTTACGAAATACAAACAAAGTGGTATAGGCCAAAATAGCAGCAATGCCATCCCAAATCTGATACTTTACTTTTTGTATTCCTGCTTTTTTCACTGGGCGTAAACCAATTTAATGTTGTCTAGGTAAATCCGCCCCTCATCGGTATTGTTATCTTTTTGGGCCCGAATCATAATTTGATAATCGGTAGCTCCTTGGTAAGCTTGAAACTCGCTGATGAGATTGATATAAATTTTATTCCAATCCGATTTAGGTAAAACACCGGCGGTAATATCCCCTCGGTCGCCAGTCGGCAAATTTGCCCATAGTCCAAATCCGATTTGGGTATTGCTGCGATAAGTAACTTCTAAATACACATTCTGAGTTCCTAATGGAATATCATAACCCACGGTAGAAAGCAAGTCTAATCTCGGGTTAAGATCATCCAAAACGATAAGGCCGCTGGCCACATTTGGCTCGGCGGTATTACTACCATAAGGTGTGAAATTGAAGATGCTATCTGCATCAGCTACCTTCATAAGATTTGTATCGCTGAAATTCGTGCGTTGGAAATTTATCCCTGGATCATCAAAGTCCTCTACTATGTTTACGGCAAAAAAGCTACGGTAGTTGAATATTAGTTCAGATTCAGGAATCACCAGGGTATCTGGTGCGGAACCACTGGAACTGTATTCGAGATTATATTCGATAGGAGAGAAGGAGGTGTTGATAGATCGAAAGGAGCTAATACCATTGGTATTGATACCTGCTTCGATTCTTAAATCGTTGGAGCCTTCTTTTAAAATCATGGGTACAATGGCTGGCAATTCGAAGGCACCCAAACTTTGCCCATTCAAATTAAGCCATACGGTGGTGAAATTACTGTGCGCAGAACCCTCTTCAGAATAATCTGTATTCAGGTGAAGTGCATTTATTTTCACGTAAGTGGGTTTCGCTGCCTCATCTGTGTTGCAGGAAACCATGCTAATAAGGAGACACCCCAAAATGGAGGTCCGAAGTAATGTTCTAATCATCTCTTGCTCTTAGGCAATGAGGTTGGAGGTTGTTTCAATCTTTTTCAGGATGTCGTGGGCCACTTGCAGGGCTTTATAGCCATCCTCAAGACTAACGTTCACCTCTTCATTTTTATTGATTGCGGATGCAAAAGAATGTAATTCTTCTTGAATAGCATTGCTTGGTTGGCAATCAGGCTTTTCAAAATAGATCTGTTTGCGCTTTCCATCGCCTAATTCCATGATCATGGCATAAGGATCATTCTCATCTACTTCACTTTTCATGCGCACCAATTCACTTTGTTTCTCGAGGAAATCGATGGTGATATAGGCATCCTTTTGAAAGAGGCGAGTTTTACGCATATTCTTTAATGAAATGCGACTAGCAGTAAGGTTAGCCACACAGCCATTATCGAATTCTATTCGAGCATTGGCGATGTCTGGACTGTCACTTAATACGGCCACTCCACTAGCAGATATTTTTCGCACATTCGATTTTACGGTATGCAATACGATATCTAAATCGTGAATCATCAAGTCTAATACAACAGGTACATCAGTTCCTCGCGGGTTGAATTCTGCCAAACGATGCGTTTCAATAAACATCGGATTTTGGATATGCTGCTCCACCGCGCGGAAAGCAGGGTTAAAGCGCTCCACATGTCCAACCTGAGCTTTAATGCCCGCTTCTTCACTTAACTTAATAAGCTCTTTAGCTTGCTCTGGAGTTTCGGTAATTGGCTTCTCAATAAAAAAATGCTTCACCTTGCGAGCGGCCTTAACACCTAAGTCAAAGTGATTTAAGGTTGGGGTGACAATGTCTACCACCTCCACGGCATCCATTAAACTGTCGATATCAGCGAAAGCCTTAATGCCAAATTCCTCACTTACCGACTTAGCATTGTCCGCATTGGGATCATAAAAACCACAAAGCTCATAGACTTCTGGTAAGTTAAGAATGCATTTAATGTGAATCTTACCGAGGTGACCAGCACCTAATACTCCAATTTTCAACATGAAAAAAAAAAATTCTGCTTCAAAGGTAAGGCAATGGCAGGCTTCGCTAATTTTTTAAGCCCGCAAGTGTTCACAAAATCATGTTTATTTTTTTGGAGGGCGCTGCAAAGAGCGGAGCTTTTTAGACATTTTTGCACTGTGGCAGATTTAGCTCGACATAGAGGAAAACGCAATAGCCTAGTTAGGCTGCTTATAGATAAAGGAATTCGCGACCGTTCGGTATTAAAAGCAATTGGTAAGGTACCACGGCATCTGTTTATTGACAGCAGTTTTGAGGACTTTGCTTATCAGGATAAAGCTTTCCCCATAGCAGCAGGGCAAACTATTTCGCAACCCTATACCGTGGCGTTTCAATCGGAGAAATTAAATCTGCAGGCCGGGCAAAAGGTTTTAGAAGTGGGCACCGGCAGTGGTTACCAGGCGGCCGTGCTATGCGAGATGGGCCTAAAGGTTTTTAGTATTGAAAGGCAAAAGGAACTCTTTGATCATACCCGACCATTATTGCAGAAGATAGGCTATAAGCTCTTTATGAAATATGGCGATGGCTATGCGGGATTGCCAAATCACGCCCCCTTCGATGGAATTGTAGTTACTGCCGGAGCACCAGAAATTCCCAAAGCATTATTGGAGCAATTAAATATTGGTGGCCGTTTAGTTATTCCAGTTGGAACTAATGTGCAAAAAATGAAAGTGGTTATTCGGAAATCTAAATCGGATTTTGAGGTTCACAACTTTGGTGATTTCCGATTTGTACCAATGCTTCACGATAAAAACGCTTAGAACTCCTCTTCTAGCTCGGTACCGATAAACACCAGGCCACGCCCATTATAATACACATCGTATTTTAGTTGAACTACGGTTTGCAAGTCTTCGGTTTGAAAAACAAATCGAAAATAACAGTGGTAGCAGTTTTTCCATTTTTCGTGGGCTTGCTTTGAAGAGCTTAGCCACTCAAAATCGGCCCCATTTTCTAAGGCATTTTGATACTCTTCAATTAAAGAGCCTAGGTTTAAGCCAAATTCTGCTTGCTCCTGAGCATAGGCCTTATTCTTTCGAATAATCCACTCATCTTTCTCCAAGCGGTCAAGGTCTTGCTCCTCAATTAGTTGCTTCCAGGTTTTTATCCGGATGTATTCCAGAGGAGGCACTTCGGTAGAATCACTTAAGAGGGTGTAAAAGTCCCTAGCAAATTTTTCGAAATCCTCCTCCGACTGGCCGTTTAAGCTGGTTGCAGCACAAAGAAAACTGAGGCAAAGCAATAAGGCGTATTTCATAATATGGGGCAATAATGAAGGCATTAACCAATGTGCAAGGTAATGCGCAATGCCCAATAATACTCAATACTGTAGGGAAGCTCCTAGAAAACAAGCTTCAATTTAAATTCGCGATCCAAAGTTTCTTGAGGTAAGAAAATTTTAGTCTTCTCCAATTGCTTGCGCAATTGTAGTGCTGTAAATGCATCATTGCAATCGATACTAAGCACCTCCAAGTGGTGGTTATCTAAAACCTTAAACTCAATAAGAATTGATTTTTCAGTCATATGGCCAATCAGCTCCTCGGGAAATTGGAAGCTTGTGGCCAATTGATTTGTAACCAATTTTTGATTTCGCTTTCGAAGACTTAGCGCTTCATCGCCACCTGCAAAGGCAGTAAATCCTGAAAGACACAAAGTAAGGATTAGAGATTTGAAATTTTTCATCTTTTTAGTTTTTGTTTTCGAATAGTTAGTAGCTAAATCGCTCTAATTATTACAGGGTTTCGTTTTCGCGGCAAAGAGCGTCATTATGCTTTAGTTCTTGTTTAATTGCTTATTTTTTGATTGTTAAGCTTTTAGCCCCTTTATTTCTAAAATGTTGAGAGAAGATGAAGCGATAATTAGCAACATTGGTCAACCATAGAAAGCGCCGTACTTTTGCAAAATGGATGATGCAGTAAAAGCGAAAGTGGAGGAGGGTATTATGCTTCCTTTAATGGAGGAGTTTTATACCATTCAAGGTGAAGGCTACCACACTGGAAAAGCAGCCTATTTTATTAGAATTGGTGGCTGTGATGTGGGTTGCCATTGGTGCGACGTAAAGGAAAGCTGGAATGCTGATTTGCACCCTCCAACCGAAATTGAAGCCGTGGTAAAGAACGCCGCTCATTATTCCAATACCGTTGTTATTACGGGAGGCGAACCCTTAACTTGGGATATGGGTCCGATTACTAAAGCCTTAAAGGCTGAAGGATTGCAAGTACATATCGAAACTTCTGGTGCTTATCCATTAAGCGGAGAATGGGACTGGATTTGCTTATCGCCTAAAAAAACCAAGCCACCGGTGGATGAGATCTACCAAAAAGCCCATGAGCTAAAGGTGATCGTTTTTAATAATCACGATTTAAAATGGGCAGAGGAACACGCTGCAAAAGTGGGGCCTGACTGTAAACTATTTTTGCAGCCCGAATGGAGTAGAAGGGATAAAATGATGCCTATTATTACCGACTACGTGATGGCCAATCCTAAATGGCAGGTTTCCTTGCAAACCCATAAATATATCGGTTTACCTTAGCTGCTGTAGGCGGATTTGATGGCCGCTAAACTTTTATGGTAGGCAGGACAATCAGGATGATGGGCGCCAGACTTTAAGCCGGCACTCATTAAAAATTCATTTACAATTTCGGGACCGGTAAACTTGAAGTACTTTTTAAAAAGCTTTACCCAGTCTTTAAGATCAAGTGTTCCTTGTTTTAAAAGCCAATCTTTAAAACTACCATGCTCAGCCTTAATTTGTTGAATAGCTCGAGCATTGTGGATTGCTGCTTTAACCTTCAACTTATTGCGAATGACTCCAGCATCGGCCAAGAGGCGATTTTCATCTTCTTCTGTAAAAGCAGCAACCTTAGAAACATTAAACTGAGCATAAGCCGCTCGGAAGTTTTCTTGTTTCTTAAGGATGGTCGTCCAGCTTAATCCCGCTTGATTAATCTCCAATATTAAGCGACCAAATAAGTCATCATCAGAAACTAAAGGAAAACCATATTGCTTATCGTGATAAACACGATGCAAATGGTCTTCCGGAAGATCTTGCACAAAGGCGCAATAAGATTTAGGATCGAGGGCCATTAGCCATTCATGCTGGCTAGGAACTCCGCATTATCTTGAGTTTTACTCATGCGATCGTAGAGGAATTCCATGGCCTCTACTGAAGTCATATCCGCTAAATGGCGACGCATGATATACATTCTTTGTAGTACATCTCTACCAAGTAGTAAATCTTCCTTACGAGTACCCGAGCTCATTAAGTCGATAGCAGGCCAAATACGACGGTTGGCAATTCGGCGATCAAGCTGCATCTCCATATTACCGGTTCCTTTAAATTCTTCGAAGATTACTTCATCCATTTTGGAGCCAGTGTCGATAAGGGCAGTAGCTAAGATGGTAAGCGAACCACCATTCTCAATTTTACGTGCTGCACCGAAGAAACGTTTTGGTTTATGTAGGGCATTCGCATCTACACCACCCGAAAGTACTTTTCCAGATGCAGGAGAAACGGTGTTATAAGCCCTTGCCAAACGAGTAATCGAGTCCAGTAAGATTACAACATCATGACCACATTCGGTCATGCGCTTTGCTTTTTCTAAAACGATATTGGCCACTTTTACATGACGATCTGCAGGCTCATCAAAGGTACTTGCTACTACCTCGGCATTTACCGAGCGAGCCATATCTGTAACTTCTTCCGGACGTTCATCAATTAAAAGGATAATGAGGTAACATTCGGGATGGTTTGCGGCAATGGCATTAGCCACTTCTTTCAGTAAAGTAGTTTTACCGGTTTTGGGTTGTGCCACAAGGAGGCCACGTTGGCCTTTTCCAATTGGAGAAAAGAGATCAATAATCCGGGTGGATAAGGTTCCACGACGGTTAGTGATGTTAAACTTCTCTTCTGGGAAAAGGGGAGTAAGATGTTCAAAGGCTACACGGTCACGAATCCAATCTGGTTCGCGGCCATTAATGCTTTCTACCTTAACTAATGGGAAATATTTTTCGCCTTCTTTAGGCGGACGAATTTGACCACGTATGGTGTCTCCGGTACGAAGGCCAAAAAGTTTAATTTGATTTTGACTTACGTAGATATCATCCGGTGAATTCAAATAATTGAAATCACTGGAACGTAAGAATCCATAGCCGTCAGGCATCATTTCTAAAACCCCTTCGCTAATCACGATTCCACCAAAATCGTATTCCTGGCGACGATGACGGTTATTATTGGAGTTTTGTTGATTGCCTTTTTGAGCTTGATTTTTATTCTGCTGATCGTTCCGCGATTTATTGCGCTGATCTCGGTTTTGATCACGGTTTTGATTCTGATCTCGATTCTGATTCTGGTCCCGATTCTGATTCTGATTCTGGTCGCGGTTATCGCGATTATCGCGTTGATCCCGATTTTGATCCCGGTTATCGCGTTGATCGCGATTTTGGTTTTGATCTCGGCTATTGCGACGAGCAGGGCGATCGTTAGAACCTTGCTCTTTGGCAGATTCTTTACTATTAGCTTCTTCGGGTTTAGAAGTAGCTTGCTTCTCGTTTTGGGAATCTTTATTTACTCGGCGTTCGCGACGACGTGGATGCTCTGATTTATCGTTGCTCTCTTTAGACTCTGCTTTATTTTCTTGCTTCGGTGGAGTCTCTTGGACTTCTGTCTTTTCCGATGCAGCGGGAGCATTTTCCTCCTTTTTAAGCTCAACAATGGCTTTAGGATCTACGGCTTGCTTATCGAGGATAGCATAAATCAAGTCCATTTTTTTTAATGACTTGAATTTGGAAATGCGGGAGGCTTCTGCGATCTGACGCAATTCAGGCAACTTCATTGCCTTTAATTGATTAATGTCGTACATGTATTAAAACAAGAAATGAAAGAATATGATTTACGAGAAGAGTAAATTCAGAAGGACTTCTACTAACCTAACGACTAGGCTTAGAAGGGATTTGACTAGGGCAATAATACAAAGAATTGCATAAAGGGGAATACCCTGATGCTTTTTTTAGCAATTTTGAAGCCCAAAACGAAAACATGATTCAGAGAATCCAATCCCTCTACTTTTTTCTATCCATCCTTATTAGTGGTGTGCTAGCCTTCTTCCTATCTTTTTTTGCTGGCAATGATGGCCCTTTAATGCTACATCAATATCCTATTTTTATGGCAGGCTTTTTAATTATTGCTGTGCTTTCGCTGATGGCTCTAATTTTTTTTAAGAAAAGAAATTATAAAAAAGTTTCCTAAAGATGGAATAGTTGGTGAAGAATTTAAAACAAAAAAATCAAAAAGTGGATTTTCTTGGATTATTGATCCAATTGATGGCACACGATCCTTCATTATTGGAAGTCCAACATGGAGTAATTTGATAAGTATTAACTACAA
>CATMQD010000128.1 GCA_950073045.1 uncultured Flavobacteriales bacterium
TGGGGCATTTTTAATGTTCCGAATGATCCTAGTCGTGGTGGAAAAGCACCCATTGTGGTACCTGGGAAAATACGTTTAGTATTAGAGCTAACCGAATTTAGCTTGGGCCTCTGGGCCTGGCAGGCTGCCGGTTATCCAAATTTCGCTTGGCTAATTCTTGCCCTTTTGGTCCTCCACCATATTTTGTTAAAAGATCGCTTAATCTGGATTTGGAAGGCTTAATTTCAGATTTTCGTTGGACCAAGCCATGCCTATGAACCGACCATTGCTCCTTCTTCTATTTCTCATCAGCTTAAGCGCTTGTAAAAAGAGCCCACAAAATTCTCTAGAGACCAAAGAACTCGAAGGAGCTTGGCAATTAGAGCGCAGCTATATTAAAAATGCGCAAGGAGAAATAATTGAAGATTGGAGTTTTCTTGAAAAGGAGTCTTGGGATAAACGTCCTAGGCAAAAAACCATTCTGATCTTTAAGTCCAATGAAGAACTGGAATATTTAAAGATCACCGAAAGGGAAAATGCCGATACCCTCTCTTTTATAGGTCGCTGGCAGTGGTTAGAATCCGGTAAATCATTGCGTTATCACCCCCGTAAAAGCTTATTCGACAGTCTTAATGCGAAACAGGTTTGGCATCTACAAAGTAGTCCTTCCCAAAAAATAATCCTTAGTCAAGCTAAGCTGAAAGGCGACAGTATTTTTAATATCTATCGTGCTCTTGAGCTTTAAACCAAATTGATTAAAAATGAAGCACGAATGGCGTAAAAAAGAGAAGCAGTACTATGGCCCCAAGCAGAAGCCCGAAAAGGTAGATATTCCAGCCTTTGGGTTTTTCATTATCGATGGCGAGGGAAATCCAAATTCGGATGCTTTCGCAGAAGCGATTGGGGTATTATATAGTTTATCCTATGCCATTCGGATGAGCCCTAAAAAGGATCGGGCGCCAAAGGATTACTTCGAATATACCGTGTATCCCCTTGAGGGAATTTGGGATTTAAATGAACAAGGTCGCGCCGAATATGATGGCACTTTCGATAAAAACAATCTGGTGTACCGTTTAATGATTCGTCAGCCCAACTTTGTAGATAAAGCCTATGCTGCTCAAGTAATAGAATGGGTAAAAAAGGAGAAGCCGCATCCACTTTTGGAGCAAGTGAGCTTTGAGTTTATTGAAGATGGACCTTCGGTACAAATGCTGCATTTAGGTCCTTACGATGATGAACCCGCCAGCTTTAAACAAATGCAAGCTTTCGCTGATGCAGAAGGTCTAAAAAGGAAAAGTATGGTTCACCGCGAAATCTACTTGAGTGATGCTCGCAAAACCGCCCCCGAAAAATTAAAGACAGTACTACGGTTTTGGATTTCTTAGAAAGGCCTTCCAACCATCCTAAAGATCGCTTCATCTACTAGGAAAAAGCAGAATGCGCTATCTATTTCTTTGCCTCTTTACAGGATGGTTTGCGAATTTAAACGCTCAAGAAGACTCTGATCGTCTTTGGGAGGAGGGCTCTTTATCTTTAAATGATTTTAAAGGTATTTCTTATGGTGACTCCAGCCATAGCTCCCATCTGCATTTTGAACTTCAATATTCTCGGGAATCTAAAAAAGTAGCACGCACTTCCATAATCTATATGAAGGTTAATGCTTCCATGCAGCCCAAATTAAGTTGGCTTCACCAAGTAAGCGATAGCACTAAAGCCCTTCGTTATCCGCAACTACAGTTTAACACCGTAGAGCTTTATGCTCGAAAGCTGCAAAAGGAGTTTCATCAAGCCCACGAGGATTACGACCATGAGCTTCAATATCAGCGCTACTGGAGTATGCTCCAACAGCAGCTCTCGCAAATAGCAATGGAAACTAAGAAGGGTAAAGATGAAGCGGAAATGCGGTATTGGGAACAAAGAATCACCAAGGAACTTGAGGCAAATTCTGTTGGCCTTCCTCAGTTTACCACGGTTCCCGCATTAAATGTAGGCCTTAGAATTGGAGCCGGGGCAGCCATGCCTTTTGGCAATTTAGGGGATAAATTTAGTCCGCTGCGCTCTTTACAACTGGCCGCTGATTTTAGCTTTCATAAGTTCTTTGTGGATATGCATTTAAGTATTGGGAGCACTAGCTTGCGTACCGATTTCTTGGAAAGTAGTGATCGCTTCAGCTCTAATAGCTCCTTAAACCGCAGAACCCATAATATAAACATGGGCTATGAAATCTTTGAAGACGGTCCTCATAGCCTAACACCCTTTATCGGTTACAGCCTTATGGGCATCGAAGGAAATTTAGAAGCGTATAATTCTACCATCGGCTATCAGGCTAGCAATTACTTTATAGAGCAAAGTTCCGGACTTAATCTTGGGCTACATCACAATTTTGACCTTTACGCTTTTAAATCCAGCATAGGCGGAACATTTAGTAAAGGACCTTATGCAACCAAACATGGCTTTACCACCTCTTTATGGATGGGATATTATCAAGATCGTGAATGGGGTGGAATAACTTTAAACCTCGCCTTTTGCTATCGTATGAGTTTTGAGAAGCAAAAAGTAAAGTCCAGCTCCAAGCCAAAGCTATAAGGCCTTGCTATTAAAAAAAATGCCATTACCGATCGAAAGCATTAGCTTATTGTTTCCCGCTTGCTCCGATGAGGCTATAGCTCACGCCAAAACTCAGACTAAGGTTATAAGCAAATAAGGGCTTTCGCCCTTCCTCAATAGGGTTGGTGCCCGAATACTCTAAAAGGCCTGGTCCGATTGGTGCTCCATATTGAATATTAAAGAATACACTTTGGGGCAGGAGTTTCATTTCTCCACTGGGTAATTTCCAAGCTAAATCGGCAGAGACCATTACACCCATCTGATCGAAATACCATTTACTGTAATTCCCAATGGGCAGTGGACCAGGAGTGATATAACTTGCCACCTCTCTTTCATATAAACCAGAAATAGCATGAAAGCCAAGGCCCGGTACAAAAGTCCAAGTTTCACCTAAGTTGAAACGCCAGCCTAAAATGGCCGCATAAGAGCCTAAATACATATACTCCCCTTCCCCCGAAATTCGGGTAATCCTCTGAAAACTTATTATCGACTCCAAGCGCTCTTCTGAGATTAATCGCAAGCGCACTCCACCTCCGGCACTCCATTGTGGTAATTGGGACTGAATACCTAATGTTTCTTCAAGCACCGAATTTGACAGAAAAAGCATCCCCACCGAAGGATCGATTTGCAGTTTTAATGGAAAACTAGAGTCATCCTGTGCAAAGTTTAGCGTACTAAAAAGCAAAAGGAAACTTAGGGTGTAGAATATCTTTTTCATGGTAGTGCTTTAAGGACTTAACTCATGCCTAATCAAATTGTTGTTTAGGACTACAAGCTTGCTTAATCTCCGGACTTAAACTTGGTAGGGCTCCATTTTGAGAAGCAACATAGGCACCTAGTTTATTCCCCGACTCGAGGCTTTTTTGAATGGATTGGCCAGCTAATAAATTTACCGCAAAAGCCGCGCTAAAAGCATCGCCTGCGCCCACGGTATCTGCAACATCGATCATCTCTGCAGGCACTTTAAAACGCTGACCTTCATAATAAACGGTCGCCCCTTCCGCCCCAGCGGTTAAGATTATACACTTTAAATCGAAATCATGCGCCAACATCCGACAGGCTTCTTGGGACTGCATTTGGCTTTTATAGAGCATGCGACTTATAATCGGCAGTTCCTCATCATTCAATTTTAAAATACTCGCATAATTCAAGGAATCCTCGAGCACCTCGCGGTAATAAAAATCTTGTCGCAAATTACAGTCGAAGAACAGTTCCTTAAACTTTAATTGTTGCATAAGCTCCTTTAGAGCTTGCCGACTCCCACTGCTTCTTTGGGCTAGAGTTCCAAAATAAAAGAGATCAAACTCTTGTTCTTTAATACTATTCAAAGCGGCATTCGCCGAGATGTAATCATAGGCCACATCCGTACGAATCGCATAGCTAGGCTGACCATTATGCAGACTCACCTCTACTCGCCCGGTAGTTTTATCACTTATTTCTTGTAAATGCTCGGTACTAAGGCCAAGGGCCGCAATTTGCTCGCGAGCAGATGCTCCAAGCTCATCTGTTCCTAGCGCAGAAAGTATATTCGCCTCGGCTCCCAAGCGCGAACAGTTTACTGCAAAATTGAGTGGAGCGCCACCTAAATGAGCTTCCCTTTCAATTAAATCGAATAATACTTCGCCGAAACTGAGAATCTTCATAAGGCTAAATCTAGCTTAATGCTTCCGCCGATGAAGCTACCTCATCCTTTACCGACTCCAGGGACTTTCCTTTGGTTTCGGGCATAATAAAATGGGTGAACAGTAATTGTAAAACCATAAATCCAGCGAAGAAGGCAAAGATTAGCCATGCTTCAATGCTTTCGATAAGCACTTCTCCCACAAGGGTGATGAGGGCCGCGAGTACCCAATGCACACTTACGCCAAAAGATTGACCTTTTCCGCGTACAGAATTAGGGAATATCTCGGCGATAAACACCCAAATTACCGCTCCTTGTCCGATGGCATGCCCCGCAATAAAAACCAAGATAAATACTAGGCTAAATGTTGGGGAAGCTTCGGTATAAAAGGCGTAGGCAATCATCCCTAAACCAATTATATAGGCGAAAGAGCCGATATACATTAAGGTACGTCGACCCGCCTTATCGATTAAGCTTAGCCCGATCATGGTAAAGATGAGGTTTACAGCCCCTATGGAAACCGAGCTTAAAAGAGAATCGCTACTGGCAAAACCCGATTTCTCTAAAATAACAGGCGCATAATAGAGCACGAAGTTGATTCCGGAGAGCTGATTGAAAAAGGCGATAAAAAATGCCAGCATAATCGGTCGGTAATACTTCTTCTGCCAAAGGACTTCCTTGGCAATGCTCCCTTTATCCGAATGGCTTTGAATATCACTAAGGGTTTTGTCCACTATAGATCCATCGCCCAACATATTCTTCAAAATCCCTCGGGCTTCGTCTATTCTACCCTGCATTACCAGCCAACGCGGCGAATGTGGAACCCCTAGGACTAATAAAAGGTAAATTAAGGCTGGGATAGCTTCAACCCCCAGCATGTAGCGCCAATCGTTAGCTCCGCCGAAACCTTGTAAATAGTAATTTGAGATAAAGGCCAAGAGGATTCCGAGCACCAAGTTAAACTGATACAGGGCTACCAGCTTACCCCGATTCTTGGCCGAGCTAATTTCTGAAAGGTAGGCTGGAGCAGCTACTGAAGAAGCCCCTACCCCTAAGCCGCCAATAAAACGGAAGAAGCTAAAGGTATAGGCATCTGGCGCTAAAGCCGAACCCAATGCCGAGGCTAGGTAAAGCACGCCAATCCAAATTAGAGTTTTCTTTCTACCCCATTTATCAGTTGGTATTCCGCCAAATAAAGCGCCAATAACGGTACCCCAGAGGGCCATGCTCATTATAAAAAAGCCATGAAACCAAGAGCTGGTTTGCCAAATCTCTTTGATAGGCTCATTGGCACCAGAAATTACAACGGTATCAAATCCAAATAAAAACCCGGCCAAGGCCACGGTTAAGGATGCTAGTAAGGTAAATCGTTTATCCACGGAAAATAATGCTTGGCTGAAATTGCTGTTCGAAGCTATCGAATTTTTCGCCAGCTACCATTAGTAAGCATAAAGCCCTCATCTGCCCAGCGTAACATGGGTAAATCTCCTGCGCTATCGCCATAAGCGTGAACCGCTGAATATTGCTCCCGATTAAAAATGCGAATATCTAAGCGGCGAACTTTCTCCTTTCCATGACAATTAAGACTAGCAAAGCGGCCGCTAAGCTTACCGTCTATCACCTCTATTTCGGTAGCTAGAAAATCAAAGCGATAGTTTCGACTGGCAAAACTTTGAATAATGGGGGCGAAGTTGGCCGAAACTATTAAAAACTCGGCCTGCTCCTTTTGATAATCACTAATGCGTTCTACAATGGCTGGATTAATATCAGTGCCATGGTGATACCAGAATTGCTCCGTGCTATTGAGGAAGTAAGCCTCGCTTTCCCCTTTAAAGAAGGCTCCAAAAACCTTTTCCTTGGCCTCATCGTTTTTCATCAGCTTTAGCTTATAAGCCACTATATAAGGTAGGGCCAGCAATAAACGCCACCACATACGGTAATCTATCAGCCGAAAGGCGATGAAATCCAAGAAAATATCGGAATCCATTAAGGTGCCATCGAAGTCTAAAAGCACCAATTTGGGCTTTTTACTCTCCTGCATATTTTGGTAAATGAAAATCGATTAACTGCTCTAACTCTTGCCAAAGCGCGGGTTTTAAAAGAGTATCGCCTAACCAATAACCAAATGGAGCAATCACAAAAATCAGCAAAGCAATTTGATACCAGGTATGATTGAACTTAAAACTCAGCCAGCCTTCCACAAATTTGGGCATCAAGAAACGGAAACTCCTTAATGATCGATCGGCTATAGCTAGCAGGCCACTTTGAGAAATAATTAAGTAAAAGAAAAAGAGCAGGTAGAAATAGCGGCCGTAATCGATGGTGAGCAGAAACAGTAATACATTGATTGCTATATAATAGTACAGGCTTATCGCGGCAGCGCCGAAATGTTTTAAAGTAAGAGCCAATAAAACAAAGAAAGCCGCCAAGCCGGGAAGGGCATACAAAGTTTCAACTTTACCTAATATCACGGAGCCATGCAGTTTTAAAGTGGCCATTAAACCTTTACCGGCAAAGCCATATAGGAAATGATCCTCTAATCCTTCTACCCCGTGTTGGGGCCAAAACTCGCGTTCTGGAATTAAATTAAGCTCTGATTTTAATCCGATTACCACTGCAAAACAGGCCATTACCATCACGAAGTAAAATAAGGGCTGCCATTTGCGGATGCGCCAAAAATCTTGGATTAATATCCAGATGAAAGGAAAGTACAGTAATAAAGTAAGTTCGTGTATAAAGGCGCTGATCCCTAGGAGGAAGTAAAAAAGAAAATCATTCTTGTGACTGAGATAATAATACAGGGCTGGAATGAGCATGAAAATCTCGCGATCGATGCCGGGCAAAAGGAAAAAGCCGCTCAATAAGATTAGATAAGCTTCTTGCACTTTAAAGCTTTGCAGTAATCGTGGGAACACTACTAAATAGCAAAAGCTGAAAAAAACCAGCAATAAGAGGGAATAGAAGAATACCGCATCGAAGCCCCATTCCTGGAGCAGAATTAATTTTTCGCCAATTAAACCTCGGCGTATTTGTCCACCGCTAAAGCTGAAGAAATTATCGGAACGAAAGGTATATGCCAGCTCCGAGCCTAAAAAAGGAGCCATTAAGGTGCGCACTTGACGAAGGAGTACAATTATAAAAACCAGGTAATAGCTGATTTTAAAATGCCAAGGATGTTCGGATAGTTTAAACATAGAGCAAGAAAGCAAAGGATCCGATCCAAGCCAGCACTACCAATTGCAGAAAGTGATCTTGCAGGATAATTTTAACCGGATTATAGTTTCGCTTATGAACGTAAAGTAATTGCAAATAACGCAATACCCCTAGCAATACTGGGAAAACTGTGAAATAGGAATTGGCACCTAATCGCTCTACGCTTACCGGTTGGGTAATGTAAATGATATAGCATACCACCAGCACGGCACTAAAGATGGAAAGGGCAATTTTCAGGAAATCCGAGTTATAGCCGTCGATACTTTTTCGGGAAATAACCCCTTGTTCTGCGGCCACGGAAATATCATCAAGTCGCTTGGCCATTGCCTGAAACATGGAGAGCAGGAAGACCATCATCATAAGCCATTTGGAAATTAATATTCCAGTAACGGCATGTCCCGCTTCTATGCGGAGGATGAAACCTAAGCTAACAATACTGATATCTAAAATGGCGATATGCTTAAGTCGGTAGGAATACGCCAAGTTTAACAGAAAGTAAGCCAGCAGCACGTAAAATAAATCTATCCGAAAAAACCAGGAACCTAGAAGAGCGATTAAGACTAGGCCGATGCCAATTCCCAAAGCCTGTTTAGGAGATATGGCTCCCGAGGCGATAGGGCGATTTCTTTTGGTGGGGTGCAGGCGATCCTCTTTAATATCGCGCATATCATTAAAGATATAGATGGCACTTGCCATAAGGGAGAATAGCACAAAGGCTAATCCGCTGTTTAATGCTACGTCGCCCGTAAGTAACATGCCAGAGAAAAAGGCGGGCATAAAAATGTAAAAGTTCTTGACGTAGTTGTTTACGCGCAAGAGCTTGATGTACTTCATGTTGCTTGGCTTTCAAGCGGAAAGATACAATGGAGAATTGAGTTTTAAAGAGAAAAAATGCTGGGCCGAGATGCTTTTTAGTGCTGCGGCTTTAGCTGATGAAGTGAACTAGGGGGCAAAAAAATGTCCCGGCAATACCGGGACAAAACACAGAATGAAAGCTATCCTATTCTGTTTATTCTCGTATGGACTTGCGGTAAGAGCTCAGGAAGAAGAGCGGTAAAAAACCCATTACAAATAGGAACCCTCCCGTAATAAAGGTTACTCCCGCTCCCATATAATGCATGGCTTTCATTATAGAGCCTAGGCCCATAAGCACACCGGAGCTTACCCCTAAAGCCAATTTCCATTTCTCCAATGGCCTTTGTACCATTTTATACTTGAGGCGATCGAAAGCCCAAAGCGGCAAAAAGATTAGAAGGGAAGATAAACCCCCAGCACCCAATAAAATATTGGCGTAGGGCCAGTGGAAGATTTTAAAAATTACGCCTGAAGCGAAGGCCATGGTACTAATTAGGCCAATGATAAAGATGAATCGTTTCATAAAAATCATGCGATTAAAGTTCAACAAATAAAAAGTTTCGTTTTCGATGGAGCTTAAGCCTTCTGGGGCAAGTAGCTTTATCGCTTCATCCAATTGTTTATCAAAATCTTC
Organism: uncultured Flavobacteriales bacterium; assembly: GCA_950073045.1. Classification (GTDB taxonomy): domain Bacteria; phylum Bacteroidota; class Bacteroidia; order Flavobacteriales; family Schleiferiaceae; genus Croceimicrobium. Next base: position 8,910 of record CATMQD010000128.1, read on the forward strand.
GGTAGCCACTCCATGCTCGTAGAGGTAGCAATAGAGGTGATCAATTAAATCCTCTGCCAGGCCATCCAGCTTAAAATGATGCTGTAATACCTTGCGGCGAATCTGTTCTTCATGAGCATCACTTAGCTTCATATACTCACAATTTTTAAAGACAAAATATCATTAAGGGTCGCAATAAACTCGCGGATCTCCTTTAAAGCATCCTTCTGTTTTACTTTACCCGTGGCGGTAAGCTGATAATATTTTCGCACGCGCTTCCCTACCAATTCTTCACGGTAATCTACCAAGCCATCCTTTAGCATCTTCTGCAAAGCCGGGTAAAGCGAACCGTCTTTAAGAAGAATTTTCTCATCTGAGAGCTCTTTTACCCGCTGCGAAATCTCGTAACCGTACATCGAACCTTGCTCAGCCAATAGTTTTAAAATGATCGCCTGAAGGGTTCCTTTTAATAGTTCTTTTGAATACATAGGGCAATAATACATAAAATATCTATACATCGTAATTCTATGTATGGTAAAGTAACAAAAGAAAGGCGAGATGTCCACCATAGCCACCTCGCCTATCTATCAACCAAACAACA
>CATMQD010000129.1 GCA_950073045.1 uncultured Flavobacteriales bacterium
AATTTCTCGAGCCTCTTGCATAACTTTCGAATGCTTATCGCTGCTGCTACCAAAATTGGAGTAGCCCAAAAGGGCGATTCGGGGTTCTATATTTACACGGCGAATGGCTTCCGCCAGAAGGCGAGTAATCTGAACAATATCGCGAGTAGTAGGCTCTTGTATTACCGTGGTGTCGGCAAAGAACATTGGTCCTCGTTTGGTAAGCATAATATAAAGCCCCGCAAAACGATCTACTCCTTCTCGTGTGCCAATTAATTCGATAATTGGGCGAATAACTTCCGAATAGCGACGAGTGGTTCCAGAGATAAATGCATCGGCATCTCCCATTTCCGTCATCGCTACACCGTAGTAATTGCGGTCGCGCATTTTTTTACGCGCATCATATAAGGTGATGCCTTTGCGCTGTCTTTTCTCAAAGAACATCTTGGCATAATCCTCTTGGCGATCATGGGGCAGATAGGGGTCTATTACCGGAAGGTGAGCGATGTCCTCTAAATTATTTTCGGCAATTAATTGTTCGATGCGACTTTTACGACCTAGCAAAATTGGGTTTGCTAAACCTTCATCCACCACAATTTGAGCGGCCTTTAAGGTTTTCAGCTCATCACCTTCGGCTAATACAATTCGCTGAGGATCTTTGGAGGCCTTTTCTTGGGCTAAGCGGATGAATTTATCATCTCTTCCTAGTCGGCTTAAAAGCTGTTCTTTATAAACATCCCAATTATTAATGGGCTCTCGCGCTACTCCGCTATCCATAGCCGCTTTGGCCACTGCAGAAGCTACCTTTACAATTAATCGAGGATCGAAAGGCTTGGGAATAATATAATCGCGACCAAACTGTAAATTACTCTCATTATAGGCGAGATTCACAATTTCGGGCACGCTTTCCTTGGCTAGGTCGGCAATGGCTCTAGCCGCAGCGATTTTCATTTCTTCATTAATCTTAATGGCCCGAACGTCCAAGGCCCCTCTAAAAATAAAAGGAAAGCCTAATACATTATTAACTTGATTAGGATGATCGGAGCGACCAGTGGCGATAATGATATCCTTACGGGCCTGTTTGGCTAAATTGTAATTGATTTCAGGCGTTGGATTGGCAAGAGCAAAAACAATTGGGTTTTTAGCCATGCTGCGCACCATATCCTGACTTAAAATCCCGCCAATAGATAGTCCAACAAAAACATCTGCATCAACCAAGGCTTCGGCCAAAGTATCGTGCTTGGTATCTCTTTGGAAGTATTTTTTCTCTTCATTAAGGTCATCACGGCGCGTGTTGATAATCCCTTTACTATCGGCCATTAATAGATTATCGGGATTAACCCCAAGGCTCATAAATAGCTTAGCAGTTGCACTAGCGCTGGCTCCAGCACCATTAAAAACTACTTTTACTTCACTGAGCTTTTTCTCTACAAACTCAGTAGCGTTTAAAAGGGCTGCACTAGCAATTATGGCTGTACCGTGTTGGTCGTCGTGCATCACCGGAATGTCTAGCTCTTCCTTAAGGCGATCCTCGATGTAAAAGCTTTCAGGAGCTTTGATGTCCTCTAGGTTTATACCACCAAAGGTGGGGGCAATAGCCTTTACATGCTCCACAAATTTCTTTGGATCTTTTTCGTCAATCTCAATGTCAAATACATCAATATCTGCAAAGATTTTAAAGAGCACTCCTTTACCTTCCATCACCGGCTTACTGGCTTCTGGCCCGATATCTCCTAAACCTAAAACCGCAGTACCATTAGAAATTACTGCTACTAGGTTTCCTTTGGCGGTATATTTATAGGCATTGTTTTTATCGCGAGCAATTTCTAAACAAGGGTCGGCAACCCCTGGTGAATAGGCAATAGAAAGGTCTCTTTGCGAATTACTCGGTTTAGTGGGAACCACTTCAATTTTACCAGGGCGACCTTCGAAGTGATAACTTAAGGTAGCCTTCTTATTGACTTTAGCCATACATTTTGTTTAGAAGAGGAAGTTGTTGTTGGGATAGCGACGAGCATGAATCTCGGCTATGGTTTCATACAAGCGATTCCTCAAATCTTCAATATTATCCTTTTCGGTAGCAGAAATAAACACTGCCTGCCGGTCGGTGCGCGCAAACCAGGTTGATTTCCAATCATCGATGCTAAAGTGACGATTGTTCTCTGGGATACTTAAATCATCTGGATCGCGGTATTCCGATTGATAGGCATCAATTTTATTGAAAATCATTATAGTTGGTTTATCGGTACCATCTATTTCAGATACAGTACGATCTACGGTACTAATATGTTCTTCAAAATTGGGATGCGAAATATCCACTACATGCAGTAAAACATCAGCTTCTCGCACTTCATCCAAAGTAGATTTAAACGACTCCACTAATTGGGTGGGAAGCTTGCGAATAAATCCTACGGTATCACTGAGCAGAAAGGGGAGGTTATGTATTACCACTTTCCGAACGGTAGTATCGAGGGTTGCAAAAAGTTTGTTTTCGGCAAAAACCTCCGATTTGCTCAGTAAGTTCATGAGGGTAGATTTCCCCACATTGGTATAACCTACCAAGGCCACGCGTACCATACTTTGGCGATTCGACCGCTGAATGGCCATCTGTTTGTCGATTTTGGCCAATTGCTTTTTAAGCAAGGAAATTTTATCGCGGATAATCCGACGGTCGGTTTCAATTTCTCGTTCACCCGGACCTTTCATACCAATACCCCCCTTTTGTTTACTCAAGTGAGTCCACATATTGGTTAACCGTGGTAGAATGTATTGATACTGTGCCAACTCTACTTGTGTACGAGCATAGGAGGTTTTCGCCCGGGACGCGAAAATGTCGAGAATAAGATTGGTGCGATCCAGGACCTTAATTTCGAAAATGCGCTCGATATTCTTTATCTGAGAAGGGGAGAGTTCATCATCGAAAATGGCAAGGTCTATTTCCTCCGCTTTAATGTAGGCGGCAATTTCTTCGATTTTGCCGCTACCTAAGAAGGTTTTTGGATTGGGAGAATCTAATTTTTGAGTAAAGCGTTTCAAAGAATCAGCCCCTGCGGTATCAGCCAAAAAGGCTAATTCATCGAGGTATTCGTCTAATCGTTCTTCGCTTTGAAAGGCAGTAATGGCTCCAATCAGCACCGCTTTCTCGCGGCCGATGGAACGTTTCTTATTTGTTTCGATCATGGTTTAGGAAAGCCAGGCTTCCCAAGGGATACGCGACAAAATTAGAACTAGTCCTAAAGAATAGAACAAGGCCAAACCACGGAATTTTTTCCCAGCATTTGGCTGGCGTTTAGCACGAGAATAGCCAATCGTAATTAGGGTTATTGCGATTAGCATTACTGCGATATGTTCTACTGCGTATAGTCGCATCACCGCATCTTTCATAAAGCCAGATACGGAGGTGTAAATAAAGCCCTTGGGGCCAATGAAGTATAATAAAAGTCCAAAAACTAATTGTAGATGGCTCAAAATCAAAGTGATTAAGGCCAATCGTTTATCGGTTTTACCGAAAGCTCCGGTACCGAATGATTTTACCCAGAATACGATAACCGCAATTACGATTAGGGGTAATAGAATGTAGGGGATGCTGGAGTGCAGATGTTGTAAGCCGGTAATCATGACCAATAATTTGCGGCAAAGTTAAGCAATCCGATATCGCTATAAACTATGAGGCATTATTCGCCTTAAGAACTTTTTTCAGAGAGTTCTCTACGTACTCCTTTTTGCTAGCGCTTAAAAAGTATAAATCAAAGTGGCGAAGCTTTTTATCGCCGGTACTCGAATTTACGGTAAGGGTAAGCTGATACTTGAAAAGCCCTTTCTTAATGGAATAATCGGATAAAATAATTTTCGCGAATTCGTAGTGCTTGTGCTTCTGGCTTTCAAAAAAACCAAATACTAAACTTCGCGTATCGATGTGAATGATTTCATATTCATCTTCATAGGAAAAAAAGCTAAATCGTAAAAAAGCTAATACCAATACGAAAGCTAGTGATATTAGGGCTAATTCGTGATTTGGAAATAAATCAGAAAGACTTCCCTGCAACAGGGAAAGCCCTAAATCAACTAAAATTAAGAACAGAAACATCCTTAACACCCATTTCATACGGGTGAAAAACAGCTTATTGCTTATCTTCATTCCTCTAATTCTCAGTCACTTCTTTAAAGTGACGTGCCTAAAATTAATCAAGCAAGATTACGAGATACTTTGATTTGGACCAGAATTCCTCTGGCTTAGTGATCTTTAAACCCGACTTGATTTCTTCCTCCCCCTCATATACGTAAGAATCGCTGGGGTGGTTTGTAATGATTTCTACTTTTTTGAAGGAGCCATTGAAGCTCAGGCTACTAGATTCACGAATATCTAGTTTGGTGAAGTATTCGGTGTTGAAATTTTCCGCTAAGGTCTCTGTGCGGCCAATTCCAATAAAGCCACCTTCTTTATCCACAACACCTGCTTCCTCTAATTCTTTATAGGTGCCCATAGTATAGTAGGCTGTATTTAGAGCGTCTTCTTGTTGCTCAATAACCTTTTTCTGGGCCATACCTGCTTCAGTTAGCATGCCTACCTTGGAAGTTAAATTACTTACCTTAAAGTTGGCTTCTTCTAGCTGGGCGTATAAAGTACCAATTTGCTCGTTTTTAATTTCAATCTGGCGATTTAGGTTTTCCACCATCTTCATATACTTCCGGCCTTCTCCCCGACTGGAGGCTAACTTTCTGCGTAAATCATCAATGGCACTTTTGTTGGCTTCTAAAAGATTGTTAATGGCTTCGATATCCGAAATAACTTGCTCACGGGCAGTTTGAGCATTTTCAACATTATTGTCTTTTAACTCGCGAATCGATTCTTCACGCTCCCTTATCGAGGATAGATTTTCTTGCACTTCATTAAAGGCCGACATGAAATCGCTGATGGTGGAATCCTGATCCGTGCTTTGGGTTTTTAAAGAGTCTAATTCCGCTTTTAAGCGCACATTCTCTTCTTTCACTTCTTGGTTACAAGCTCCCAAAAAAACTCCGGTAAATAGGAGTAATAAGCTCCATTTCTTCATTGTATGATATTTATTTTTTTCCTCGAAGAGTGTTAAGGTAATCAATTAATCCCTTAGTACTAGCATCCTTGCGAATTTCTGAGTCTCCTGATAGTAAAGGTAGGATGGTGCTAGCTAATTGTTTGCCAAGCTCCACACCCCACTGGTCAAAGGAGTAAATGTTCCAAACGATACCTTGGATGAAAATCTTATGCTCATAAGCAGCTATTAAGGCGCCTAAACTTTCCGGACTAGATTTATGTCCGAGTATGGAAGTTGTAGGGCGATTGCCTTCAAAAACACGGAAGGGTCCAATCTTCGCAATTTTCTCTGCAGAGTCTCCTCTTTCCCGCATTTCAGCAAGCACTTCTTCGTGGCTTTTCCCCATCATTAAGGCCTCGGTTTGGGCTAAATAATTAGAGAGTAATTTGTCATGATGATCACCCATGTCGTAGTGACTTTCAGCGAAAGCGATAAAATCGGCAGGGATAAACCGCGTACCCTGATGCATGAGCTGGAAAAAGGCATGCTGACCGTTGGTGCCAGGCTCGCCCCAAATTATAGGTCCAGTTTGGTAGTTTACTTTTTCACCATTACGATCTATATACTTCCCATTACTTTCCATGTTTCCCTGTTGGAAATAGGCAGCAAAGCGATGCATGTTTTGATCGTAGGGGATTATCGCCTCACTTTCGGCGCCCATAAAGTTTACATACCAAATACCAATAGCAGCCATCAGCATTGGAATGTTATCCTCAAAAGGCGCTTTCGCAAGATGGAGATCCATCCCGTGAGCCCCCTTCAATAGCTTTTCAAAATTGCGGTAACCCAATCCACAGGCTAGGCTTAAACCAATAGCGCTCCAAACAGAGTATCGTCCGCCAACCCAATCCCAAAAAACAAACATATTGGTAGGGTCAATTCCAAATTCTACCACCTTTTCACGATTGGTAGACACCGCAACAAAGTGCTTGGCAATATCACTTTCAGAGGCTTCACTTCTTAAAAACCATTCCCGCGCCGAGCGAGCATTGGTCATAGTTTCTTGAGTGGTAAATGTTTTACTAGCTATAATAAAAAGGGTTTGCTCGGGATCAAGACCTTTTAAAGCCTCACTGATATGAGCTCCATCTACATTAGAAACAAAGTGACATTGTATATGATTGTGATAGGGCTTAAGCGCCTCATAAACCATTAGCGGTCCTAAATCGCTACCACCGATGCCAATATTAACAATATGCTTAATGGTTTTTCCGCTAAATCCTTTCCAGTTTCCTGAAATCAATAGGTCTGAAAAGTCCTGCATCTGCTCCAGCACCGCTTCAATATCCTCATTAATGCTGTGGCCGTCCACTAAAATCTCACGGTCGCTAAAATTGCGAAGGGCCGTGTGCAGAACTGCGCGGTTTTCGGTTTCATTAATCTTTTCACCATTTAACATGGCAGAGATCGCAGCTTCTACGCCGCACTCCTCAAAGAGCTCCTTTAATAAGCTTAGAGTTTCTTCGTCGATTAAGTTTTTGGAAAAATCGAAAAGTAAATCTTGATGCTTACGCTGATATCGATCAAATCGAGAAGCATCTTCTGCAAAGAAATCTTTCAAGTGCTTTTGCTTGATTTCCTTGGCTTTTGATTCAAGTTTTTTCCAAGCTTGGGTAGTGATTGGATTTTTCATTTGCAGCATAGAGCGAATCTTGAAATTTCTGGTAGCGAAGTTAAACTTCCTTCCTATTTTAGCCATGAAAATATTTTTATGACAAACACTGCATATCCACTGAATAAAGTTCGTTTCCCCAGAACCAATTCAGAGTCCTTTAGTAAGACCTTGCATCAACGTATAAACGCCTATTTTAAAGAGCGTTCCATCAATCCGAAGGCCAATTCGGCCATGTTTTTTAAGACCATTTCGATGCTTGCGATTTACTTCGTACCCTTCATCGCAATGTTCGTTTTTAATCCCGGTCCTTGGGCCGTTTTAGGATTATTTGCCATTATGGGATTGGGAATGTCGGGAGTTGGGATGTCGGTTATGCACGATGCTGCCCATGGTGCCTACCATCGCAGTCCAAAAGTTAACGACTTTATTGCCTCTAGCATTTACCTGATTTCTGGTAACCTTACCACCTGGCGTTTACAACATAATGTGCTACACCATACTTATACCAATATCGAAGGTTTAGATGATGATTTAGATACACGCGGACTTTTACGTCTACATCCAGACCAGCCCTTAAAGAAGCGCCATAAATACCAAGTTTGGTATGCACCTGCACTTTACAGCTTACTTACCCTAAACTGGGTAACCATGAAGGATTTTGCGCAATTAATTCGCTATCAGAAAACTGGTGTGGCGAAAATGAGCGATGAAAAACTTCGTAAAGAGTGGATAAAATTGATTTACACTAAAGTGATTTACTTCACTTTGTTCTTAGTATTACCCTTGGTGTTTCTAAACGTATCTTGGTTTATTCCAATTATTGGCTTTATAGTTATGCATGCCATCGCTGGCTTTGTATTAAGCTTTGTGTTTCAGTTGGCGCACGTGGTAGACCATGTAGAGGCGGTTCATTTGCCAGAAAATGGAGAGCCTATGGAAGATGAGTTTATGGCGCATCAGCTTAAAACAACTTCCGATTTTGCCCGTCGTAGCAAATTAGTTGGTTGGTTTGTAGGGGGCCTAAACTTTCAAGTAGAACACCATTTGTTTCCTCACATTTGCCACATTCACTATCCTGCTTTAAGCGAGATTGTAAAGAAAACGGCCAAGGAATTTGGATTGCCCTATAATGAGCACCAAACCTTAGCCGAAGCAATTCAGGCACATTTACGTAGCCTGAAGAATTATGGTACAATGAAGATGGCCTAGCCGTTAACGGCTTCCACCGACTTTATTTGTCCAGGTAGAAAATTCTTTAACATTCCTTCGATACCTTGTTTTAAGGTAGCGGTGCTACTTGGGCATCCGCTGCATGCGCCTTGTAGTAAAACACTTACAATGCCTTCTTTATGGTTAAGGAATTTGATATTCCCGCCATCTGCGGTTACCGCTGGCTTTACGTATTCATCTAAAAGAGAAACAATCTTCTTGTCGAACTCATCCCATTCGGCTTCCGATTTTTCTTCCGGGTGAATGTAACCGGTGCTAGCCTCGCTGCCTTCTTCGCTGCTGGCCTCTTCTTGCTGAGCCTTAAGAGCGGATTCGTTCAAAACGGTATTTCCTTCAGCAATAAAATCACGGATTAACTCCCGAAGTTCTAAGGTTACTTCTTCCCATTCAACAATTTCAAACTTGCTGATGGCAACGTAGTTAGAGCTTATAAATACTTCCTTTACAAAAGGAAAGTGGAATATTCGTGTAGCGAGAGGGGAAGGCTGAGCTTCCTCAATATTGCGGAATTCTACCGAGTCTACTTCTACCAATTTCTTATTTGCAACGAACTTTAAAACCGCTGGATTGGGAGTCATTTCGGCATATACACTTACTGGTACTTGTGTGGATTCCATTATTGAAAATTTTTGCAAAGATAGGTGGGCGATATTTTCCCGCGCCTACCATTTATCTTTAATTTGACTTTATAAACAGAATTGATATGGCTTTGATCAAAGCAGTAAAGGGAAAGACTCCTCAATTAGGAGCGGATTGTTTTTTAGCCGATAATGCCACCTTGGTAGGGGATATTAGCTGTGGCGACCAATGTAGTTTTTGGTTTAATAGTGTGGCTCGTGGGGATGTACATTATATCAAAATGGGAAATAAGGTAAATGTGCAAGATAATGCCACCTTGCATTGTACCTATCAAAAGCATCCCCTCGAAATTGGAAACAATGTATCCATAGGACATAATGCTATTGTGCATGGATGCACCATTCACGATAATGTCTTAATAGGTATGGGAGCTATTGTTATGGATGCTGTAGTGGTAGAAAGCAATAGTATAGTGGCCGCTGGAGCGGTAGTGCTAGAAGGTACCCATATTCCAAGTGGAAGTATTTACGCCGGTGTTCCCGCTAAAAAGGTTAAGGATATTACTCCAGAATTAGTTTCGGGAGAAATAAATCGGATCGCCAATAACTACATCATGTATAGTTCCTGGATTGAAGACCTAGATTAGTCTAAACGATCTAAGGCCGCTTCAATATATTGATCCACCCCTTGCTGTAATAAACTTTCATCCAAGTTGAAGGCCGAATCGGGCGGTAGACCCAACTCAATATTAAAGCCATCGGGAGTGAAACTACGCGTAGCCGAAAAGCGATAGCGCCAACCATTAGGAAGTTCGTAGTCTATGGGAATTCCGCCACCACCACCGGTAGTGTCACCTAAATGGTAAAATTGGTCTAAGGATTTAGTAATCGCCGTAAAGGTATTGGTGGCCGAGTAACAACGTCGATTAGTTAAAAGCACCACTGGCTTTAAGAATGGAAAATCACCCACGGCCGGAA
>CATMQD010000130.1 GCA_950073045.1 uncultured Flavobacteriales bacterium
TTTCTTAATCAAGCTCTTAGCTCGAAAACCAAGAATCCCGGATCCTATCCCACAAAAGCCCGACTATTCCAACTTAGGGGGCGGCACAAGTGTTAAAGCCACTTCCAAGCGATTCAATAAATCGCAAAGTGGCCAAGGGAAGACCTTGGTGTTAGATATCGAGACTACTGGCTTACCTCTGAATCTGAATGCTGACTTAACCGATACCAAGAATTGGCCTCGATTGGTTTCCATCGGTTGGTTTCTGTTTGATGGAAAAGGCGATTTAATCGAAGAATATTATTCAGTTATCAAACAGAAATACAAAGTGCCAGCGGCCGCCGAAAAGGTACACGGTATTAGCAAGGAGATAAGCCGTATCTCTGGACGTGAGCTTTTGGAAGTACTGGAGAAAACTTTAACGGCCATCCACAATAGCACAGTTGTAGTAGGGCATAACTTGGAGTTTGATTTAAAAATTCTCCAAGCGAGTTTTTTGGCCAATGGATATGCACTTCCTTTCAGAACGCACCAGAAAATCTGCACTATGAAATCCACGGTGGAATTTTGCGCTATTCCTCGAGGCAAGGGTTTCAAGTACCCTAGCCTTAAGGAATTGGCTGAAGCCGCTTTTCCAAGTGGCCACCGTTTGAGCGGTGCCAGTTTACACAATAGTAAGGTAGATGCGGAATTGACTGCCATGTGCTACTTTAAATTGTATGCAACTATCCAAAGAAACAAGCGCTATTAAAGACCTTCAAACAAATTGTTGAAGTTTTTCATTTGGCTTTCTCGTCGTTTATCCACCACATGCGCATAGATCATGGTTTGTTTAAGGCTGCTGTGTCCAAGTAAGGTTTGCAGTACTTCAATATTACCGCCTAGCTCCAAAAACTGAGTAGCGAAAGTATGTCTACTCATGTGGTAATGGAGCTTAGTTCCTTTCGGCATTCCTAAATAGGGCTTAATCTTCTTGAGGTTGGTATTCACTTTTTGATTGCTGATCACTTTACCCAGTGGCCGCTCATCCTCACGGTCGACTAAGGCAAGGGCAATGCTAGGTAAAGGGATCTTCAAAAGCTTGCCCTGGCGTTTGGTTTTTTGTGGGGTGATGATCAAGGTTTTCTCAAAGAAATTATCATGAGTAAGGCTGGCAATATCTCCATAGCGAAGACCTGTAAAGCAACTAAACAAGAAGAGTCTTAATACCTGGTTTAGGTTATCATCTAAATATTGTTTTCGATAAAGATCAATAGCTTTTTGCAGCTGCTCCTTAGTTAATGCCTGCACCATGCTAACTGGTTGCACCACCTTTAGGGCTTTAGCACTTGGCATTTTGAATTTCAACCCTTCTTTTTTGGCACTCATCAGATAGATCTTAAGGTGCTTAATCTTATCGGAGATGGTAACCTCCTTACAACCTCTGAGCTCTAGAAATCTTCTGAACTTGAAAATATTCTCATCGTTGAGCTCCGAAAAGGAAAGGGTGCCAAAGCATTTAACAAGTAGTCCATGCGTGGCCTTATGGTGCCGAAAGGTATTATAGGCTAACTCATTCTTACGCAGGTTTACTCGATAGATCATATAGGCCAGAAAGTCGGCGGTTATGGACTCAGAGAGTACCATATCCTTAAAGGTATTTGGACTAACGTCAATATCCCCTAAGCGTTGCTTCACCCGAATCTGGTGAATACGCTTTAAGATATCCTGAATCATCAGATTGTAATCGAAAGCCTCTGGATGGCTTTTACGGATTTCCTCCTTGGCAACATTGAAGTACTTCTTCTCGACATGGATCCCGGTGGGTATGGTCACTTTAACGCCCTTGACATAGCAGACGATTAAAATTTGGGATTTCCCATCACCACGCGCATAATTCCGGATTCTAACGCGCGCTGTAATCTCAGCAGCAGTCATTAGAAGTCTTTGTGACGCGATTGTGACGTGAGGTCGGTAAGAACGAATTTTGGCTTGAGACATAAAAGGCTGAATTTAAACGTGTTAAACTCAGCCTTGGGGTGTTTTGTCTGCCAGATTTTTGGCGTGTTGTGACCTTGGAAGGAGTCGAACCCTCAACCTTCTGATCCGTAGTCAGACGCTCTATCCAATTGAGCTACAAGGCCATTATGTTTATCGATATTTTTACTTGGGTCTCGATTTCCCAATCTCCTTAAAACGGTATTAAAAAACACCTTGGAGCGAAATGCTTGTCCGCCTCTGGAGGAAGCTACAAGGCCAGTCTTTATTCCGTTTCTGTAACGGGGCTGCAAATATAAATACTAAATCTTTACGCGCAAGCCTTTTTTGAAATTAGTTTATTTCCGCGCTCAGGCCCCTTTCTAAAAGGGTGCTGCAACGAGGTTCTAGCTCGGCGTAGGAACCGGATTTAACCGCACACTTGCCTTTGTAATGAGTAATTACCGCGCATTGCTCGGCTTGCTCCGGACTGTGCTCACAGATTTCTATTAAGCAGTGTATTACCCAGTCGAAGGTATTTACTTCATCATTAAATAAAACAATCTCATGCCAAGAGTCCTGCTGCTCCAATACTGCAGTTTCCTCTTGTCCTTTCCATTCTTCCTCAAATCTCATCTAATCCACACTTTTGCGTTTCAGCTTAACCTTACGTTCTTCCCCTCTTAAAAGGCGCACGATATTTTTACGATGCGTAACCAATACCAATAGCGCAATAGCACAACTAAATATTATTAATACCTCACTGGGCTCCTGAAAGCGGTAGATCAACCATAAGGGTAAACTTAAGGCCGCGGCCATACTGGAAACACTCACGATTCTAGTGCTGAGTAAAAATCCGGCAAATACCGCTAATGATAAGAGAGCCGCTCCACTGTGCAGCGCTATTACTACCCCTAATAAAGTAGCAATTCCCTTTCCTCCTCTAAAGCCTACATAAAGGGGGAAAAGGTGACCAAGCACCGACATAAAACCTAAGCCGAGCATTAAAACCACAGACTGATTATCGCTAGGTAAAAAGTGAATAAGCTTTACTGCAGCAAAGCCCTTTATCGTATCTAAAATTAAAACTAAAGTGCCAGCCTGAGTCCCCAAAACCCGAAAGGCATTGGTGGCACCAGCATTGCCACTACCATGATCTCGCAAATCGAGATCGAAAACCCAACGACCAATCCAAACCGACCAGGCCAATGAGCCCAGCAAATAGGCAATAATGAATAAGAGCATTGTCATGCGGCAAAAATACGAAAAAGCAAATGCTGAATTAAGATCCTGAGAATGAGGGGCCGCCTTTCTATGCTTCTAAAAGCGCCCTCTGCATAAATCTTTGGATTCCTGCTTCATCTTGCTCCGCGAATCCAAGGTTTTGAAAAGGCTGCCTTAAATTTTGAAAAGCTAGCTCGCTGGCTAATTTGAAATTCGAAGCATGAAGAGTCCCCAACAATACATCGGTATCATTCTGGTAAAGCTCAGTTTGGCGGTGACTGATATCAGCCTTTTGCAAATTAAAACCGAGCTCCAATAGATGGGCCATGCGCGAAACTCCATAGTTTATGGTAAAGGCAATATGTCGAATATCACTAGCGGTGGCAAAATGGAGGATATGATAGCGCAAAAGCGCACTTAGGCCTAGTCGACGATAATTGGGAAGGGTAGTGAGCTTGTCTAAAAGTAAAATAGGACCCTTAAGCTTTTGCTGCAACCGGATATCAAAAAGCTGCTCTAGGCCTTTTTGATCCTCCGAAATACTTAATCGAATACTAGAAACCAATTCCCCTTCTGGGCTTTCTACCGCTAAAATCAAAGCCTGATCATCAGCAGGGCTCCATTCTAAAAAGTCTAGTTGACTTAATTCTGTTTTAGATCCCGAGCGATAGGCTTGCTTGCGAAGGCTACTAATTGCATCGGCATCTTGAGCTGTGGCCACTTTAATTTTCATTTCCCCCTTTTTATTCATGGGGAAAATAATCGGCGCATGTTAGGTTAATGAAAAGCGGAGGTTAGGGAATTAATTTTAACATTGTTAGCCCTATAGAAACAAAAACAGGCGCCGTATTGGCGCCTGCTTTAATATATCATTCTGGCCAATTAACCTGCCATAATATTACCTAATGCATTGTCGTAAAGCTCACGGTAATCTTCTACATGTCCCCAATCGATATCATCGATGCGAATACTGCCTTTGGTTACATGTCCGAGTAAATCAAACTCCACTCCGTTTAACATCATCAAGTCGATAAACTCATCTTCATGATCAGGATGTACACTTACCACCACGCGGCTCTGACTCTCACCGAATAGGTAAGCATCGCGACGGATTGCAGAATCGCTGGTAATATCGAAACCGAGCTTACCGGCCATCGCACTTTCCATTAAGGCCACAAATAAACCACCTTCCGATACATCGTGGGCAGAGGATAATACGCCCTTTCGGATTAACATCTTGATTTGCTCCTGCTGAGCGTATTCTTCTTCTAAACTAAAGAAGGGAGTGCTACTTTCTTGCACACCGTGGATTTCCACTAAATACTGACTAGAAGAGATATCATTACGATTTTCACCGATCATGAAGATTAAGTCACCCTTTTGACTAAAGTTCATTGGGGTGATGTGCTTCTTATCTTCAATAATCCCTATCATCCCTATGGTAGGGGTAGGGAATACGGGTTCTGTTTTATCCTTACTTACGGTTTGATTGTAGAAACTCACATTACCACCGGTAACTGGGGTTTGGAATTTCTCACAAGCTTTCCCCATACCTTTAATGGCGTTTACAAATTGCCAATAAACTTCAGGGCTATAAGGATTACCGAAGTTTAAGCAGTTGGTAATGGCTGATGGTACACCACCACTCACCACGATATTACGCGCTGCTTCAGCAACAGCAATCATAGCTCCAGTTTCTGGATTAGCATGAACGTATCGGGCATTGCAATCAACCGTCATCGCTAAAGCGCGATTGGTGTCTTTTAAATTTACAACCGCAGCATCAGTAGCTTTATTGGTACTCATGTTTACAGTACCTACCATAGAGTCGTATTGCTCGTAAATAAAGCGCTTAGAGGCGATATTTGGATGAGCAATTAATTGCTTAGCCACCGCTTGTAAGTCTTCAGGAACGGTGATGCTATTGATATCAAATTCTTGGTATTGCTTAAAGTAAGCAGGCTCTTTATGCTCGCGATAGTAAACCGGAGCACCTCCACCTAACACGAGTGGGTCGGCTGGCGTTTCTGCGATAAGCTCTCCATGCCAATAATAAGAAAGGCGGTCTTCATCAATAACGTGACCGATTTGTGCACAAGGAAGATCCCATTTCTCGAAAATGGCCAATACTTCTTCCTCACGTCCTTTCTCGATTACCGCTAACATGCGCTCCTGACTTTCGGAAAGAAGGATTTCCCAAGCCTGCATATCATCTTGGCGTGTAGGTACTTTATCCAGGTGGATTTCCATTCCCACGCCACCCGCGGCACTCATCTCAGAAGTAGAACAGGTGATGCCCGCGGCACCCATATCCTGCATACCCACGATGGCTCCCGTTTGGGCAAGTTCCATAGTGGCTTCCAATAATTTCTTCTCCTGGAAAGGATCACCAACTTGTACGGAAGGAATATCATCTGCGGAAGCATCGGTTAAATCTTTGGAGGCAAATGCCGCTCCAGCGATTCCGTCTTTTCCGGTATAAGAACCAATAATGAAGACCGGGTTTCCGGGACCACCACTATTGGCGCTAATCATTTTGTCTTTTTCAATATTTAAGATACCTGCTGAGAAAGCATTAACCAAAGGGTTTTGCTCATAGCATGGATCAAAATAAACTTCGCCTCCTACGATGGGCACTCCAAATGAGTTTCCATAGTCGCCAATTCCCTTAGTTACTCCTTTCATTAACCATTTGGTACGCTCGGTATCGGCTTTGCCAAAACGAAGGGAGTTTAATTGGGCAATCGGGCGGGCACCCATAGTGAAGATATCACGGTTAATACCTCCCACACCTGTAGCTGCACCTTGGTAGGGCTCTAAAGCAGAGGGGTGATTATGCGATTCAATTTTAAAGGCACAAGCCAATCCATCGCCGATATCTACCAATCCGGCATTTTCTTCACCTGCCTTAACCAGCATGTGCGGGCCATCTTTAGGCAAGGTTTTTAACCAAACAATGGAGTTTTTATAAGAACAGTGCTCACTCCACATTACAGAGTAAATGCTCAGTTCGTTTAAATTAGGGGTACGCCCAAGGATTTCCTTGATCTTGTCAAATTCTTCGGGTAATAAACCCAATTCCTTGGCGGTTTCTACGGTAGTCGCTTCTAAGCTGTGATCCATGAGATGTTAGGCTCTAAAATGAGGCGCAAAGATAGGCTTATATCCGGTCTTGTGATTTCAAGATATCCACAAATGCCCCCTTTTTACTTACTTCGCGTCATGTGGTGGCGAAAGTCGAAAGGATTAGAAATTTTAGTTTTAGGAGCCGGAAGGGGAGGTACCTCCTTGCTGGCAACCTTATTGGATGCGCATCCGCAGTTGGAAGTGCATATGGAAGAATGCGTGCCAGAATACCTTGTGGCGCCCGATCGACAGCGTTTCGCGACTGTAGATAGCCAGCTAAAAGCATTTGTAGAGGCTAATCAGAAATTGGCTAAAAAGAGTAAGCTTCGTTGGGGAAATAAAATTACTACCGAGCAGTTGGGCTTTGTCGAAAACTTTGGTAAAGACCTCACGGCCCGACAAAAAATGGTGGAGCAATTGCTTCGAGGACCAAAACTGCTTTTCATTGTTAGAGATGGCCGAACTTGCATCAGCTCTAAGCTGGAGCGAACCCAGGCTGATTATCCCACCGCCCTTAATTATTGGAAGCATTCCGTTTCCTTGCTTAAGTATCTGCAAGAGCAAAAGCTGGATTTACTCGTTTTGAAGTTTGAAGATTTACTGCAGCAACCACGCGAAGAATTGCAAAAGGCTTGCGATTTTCTGAATATAAGCTACTCAGAAAGTATGCTGAGCGGCACCGCCTCGGATCGCATTCTGGTAGATTACCGCCGTTCGGGTTTAGAAGCCGAACGTGCTGAGCGACCAATCCACCCCGATGTTAATATTGCTGATATTAATGAGGAACTGCGCTTTCTGAGCTATTAATCAGGGTTTTAAATTTAGTTAAAGTCTGCTAGTCAATAGGGCTATGTTGTACTTTTGCCGCTACATACACTCTGTATAATATGAAGAAATTTACGCTCTTTCTCTTTCTGTTAGGCTCCCTCGCGATGAATGCGCAATCCTATAGCATGATTCGCAATAGCTCCGACACCGCTACCGATTGTAATGGTACTCTTTATGATCACGGTGGAGCATCGGGTTCCTATTTTAACAGTTCCTCGGATAACTTCTATATCCTACCTACGGGTGGAACTTCCATCGACATCACCTTTACTTATTTTAATACCGAATCTTGTTGCGACCGGGTTCGTATTTACGATAATGTTAGCGGGGTTTTAATTGGGACCTATGCCGGCTATAGTCTGCCTAATGGTGGTTTACCCATTAATGTTCCAAGTGGTGAAGCTAGAATCTTATTTACCTCCGACTATTCAGTAACCCGGGCCGGGTTTGCCTTAAACTGGTCGGCTGGAGGAACCACTGCCCCTACGGCCTCTATTAGTCCTAGCACCAGTACTCCTGCGCTTCGTCAGCCAGTAACTTTTAACAATACCTCTACTGGAGGTGGCGGAGATAGCCACTGGAACTTTGGTGATGGCGATTCCTCAAACAGCGCTAATCCCGTGCACGCCTATACTAGCCCCGGAACATATACCATTACCCTAATTCAGTATAATTGCTATGGTGCCGATACTATCACTGGTACGGTTACTGTGCAAGCAGCTTCCGTGGTTTCGGTAAGCCCTTCTAGCCTTAGTGGTTCTGCCCCTTGTGGTGGTATTTACCGCGATACTTTACAATACAATTACCTTTCTGGTGGCGATGCGCATTATGATATCAGCGTTCGTTCACTTACCGATCAAACCTATTTACAAGCCAATTTCGAATCGAGCCTAGCTCCAATGCTTCGCTCGGCCACCGCTTCATCAACCTTTAACTCTAATGTAGTTTTAGGGAATGCCGGACAAGGCAATGCCTTTTTGCAATTAAGTGGTTATGCCGCTTTGGAAGATGGTGTTTACGCCAATGTTGCTGGTAACGATGCTAATTACTTTGGCTTCCAGGTTTACTCTAGTAGCTCTTCTCGTTCTTATATCCGTTTAGCGGATGAGATTAATGGCTATAATTATGACTTCTTTGGTATTGAGGTTTATTATGGTTCTTTGCGTGTATTTACAGGAACAGGTACCTACACCGCCACCTTACCTAGTGGGGTATGGAACCAGATCGAAATTAGAAACATCGATTATAGCAATCGCACCGCCGATATTTATTTAAATAATGTAATCGTTACCAGTGGCGCTCAGTTTCAATATTACCTCGCCAATGAAATCGATCGCATCGACTTTTCAAATTACAATAGCAGTGCGAGCACGGCATTTGATGAGGTACAGCTTAAGAAAATTGGTGATGTATCTGCGGTAAGCCTAAGCGATACTTTAGGGCTAACTACTAGCAGTCAGGATATCGCGGTAGAAATAGATTTAGCGGGTACCTATGCCGGTTTGCAACAGTATATGATGGAAATCCGCACCAGTGCAATTGGTGCCGATAGTATCATTCAAGTTCCCATCGATGTTACCGTTACCGGGGCCCCAGTATTTACCGCCACCGCCTCTTGTTTAGATTACGATACTACCTATATCGGTCTTAGCAGCAGCGACTCGCTTTACATCTATAATACTGGTTGCGATACCATGGATTTAAGTAGTCTTAGTACCTCTAATGGCGATTTTACCTTGGGTCAAAGCTCGTATAATCTTGCTCCTGGTGACTCGGCCTTAATTATGGTGCAGTTTACACCTAGTGCACCTGGAGTATTAAACGATACGCTATTCCTTAATGGAAACTTAGATACTACTATTTGCCTTTCGGCGGAAGCGTTTACTGCTCCCTCTATTGCCTTTGATAGCACCAGCTACAATTTGAACTCTTATGGATGTAATGATAGCATTCCATTATCCTTCTACCTTTATAATAATGGCTCAGGAGCTAATTTAAACTGGACCTTAAGCAATGGGGTTTCAGTATTCGACGATTTCGAAAATGGCTTTGACGCTAATATTTGGTCTACCCATGGTTCTAACTCCATCTTTAATGGTTGCTACGAGCGATCAGGCCTCAATGCGATGTCGATAATGGGAACTAACCGTACCGCTGAAACAGTACAACTAAATCTTTACCAAGGCGACTCGGTAGGATTTTGGGCTTTCCCTGGTAGTGGTAGCGGAACCGGTTGCGAGAATCCTGATGGGAATGAAGACTCTTTGGTGCAATACCGCTTAAACGGAACCTTTAACTGGGCTACTCCAGGTACTGTATATAAT
>CATMQD010000131.1 GCA_950073045.1 uncultured Flavobacteriales bacterium
TAGCGACACTTCTAATAGCGACATCATTTTATACGGCACTAATGGCCAAGCTATAAAAGCACGCACCTTAAACCAAAGGCGCATGACTAAAGCCATTGACACCAATGATGTGATTTTTGCGGTAGGTCCAGCTGGTACTGGTAAAACCTATACCGCCGTTGCCTTAGCTGTACGGGCCCTTAAAAACAAAGAGGTAAAACGAATTATTCTCACCCGCCCGGCGGTAGAAGCTGGTGAAAACTTAGGCTTCCTTCCTGGCGATTTAAAAGAAAAGCTCGACCCCTACTTGCAGCCGCTTTATGATGCCTTAAGGGAGATGATTCCTCCTGAAAAATTGGCCTTCTATTTAGAAAGTGGGGTTATTCAAATTGCACCGCTTGCCTTTATGCGTGGCCGAACTTTGGATCGTGCCTTTGTAATTCTGGATGAAGCGCAAAATACCACCCACGCCCAAATGAAGATGTTCTTAACTCGAATGGGGGCTTCAGCTAAGTTTATAGTTACTGGCGACGCTTCCCAAATCGACCTTCCACGAAAACAGGTGTCGGGTTTAAGAGAAGCACTACGCATTTTACAAGGTATTGAAGGAATTGCCCAAATTTACCTAGAAGAAAATGATGTGATTCGACATCAACTAGTTAAAAATATTATCCGAGCATACGATCAAGAAGAAAAGCATGAAAGCCCTACTAAAAACTAATTTTCAATTTCCCGGTCAAACCCATCTTTACCAAGGAAAAGTTCGCGACGTTTATAGTCTAGATAATGACCTTTTAGTGATGGTCGCTTCGGACCGTATTTCGGCCTTTGATGTAGTACTACCGAAAGGCATCCCCGGCAAGGGCCAAGTGCTTAATCAAATTGCCAATTATTTTTTGGATGCCACGGAAGACATCGTACCTAATTGGAAAATCTCCATGGCCGATCCGATGGTTACCATTGGACATAGAGCAGAACCATTTAAAGTAGAAATGGTAATTCGTGGCTACCTCACGGGCCATGCTTGGCGCACTTATAAAAGTGGCAAACGCGAATTATGCGGAATAACTTTAGCCGAAGGTATGCGGGAGAATGAAGCTTTTGCAGAGCCTATAATCACCCCAACTACCAAAGCAGATATGGGCGCCCATGATGAGGATATTAGCCGAGAGGAAATCCTAAAGCAGGGTACCGTTAGCGAAAGTGACTATATAAAGTTGGAAGAGTATACGCGGGCCCTGTTTAACCGCGGACAAGAAATGGCTCGGGAGCGCGGATTAATATTAGTGGACACCAAATATGAGTTTGGCAAGAATGCAGCTGGAGAGATTATTCTAATTGATGAAATTCACACCCCAGATTCCTCGCGATATTTCTACGCTGAGGGCTATGAAGATCGATTAGAAAAAGGGGAAGCCCAAAGACAATTAAGTAAAGAATTTGTGCGCGAGTGGTTAATGGAAAACGGATTCCAAGGGAAAGAAGGACAAAAGGTTCCGGTAATGACTCCCGAGTTTATTCAAGAAGTTTCCGATCGTTATGCCGAGCTTTTCGAGAAAATCACAGGTACTAAATTTGAAGCCCAAAGTGAAAACGAACTGGAGGATCGCATTTACAATAATGTTACTAATCAACTAAAATCCATCGCATGAAAAAGCTATTTCTAGCCTGCTTTGTTTTATTCAGCTTAGGAGCAAATGCCCAATTAGATTTCGGCCTCCGCGCCGGTGCTGGCCTGGCTAAAGCTGGCATTAATGATTTCAATAGTGCCCAACAAGCGATTGAAGACATTGAAGACGCTGAAAGAGAATTGAGTTTTCATGCAGGAATTTATTTCAAGATTAAAACACCCCTACTCTTTATTCAACCGGAGGTGGTTTTTTCACAAATAAATCAAAGTGTAAATGCCGACCAAGGTGCAAACAGTCCTGCTCGAAGTTTAGAGCTAGACTTAAGTCGCGTGGATATTCCAATTTTGATAGGCAAGAAATTTGGTCCCATGCGAGTTATGGCCGGTCCCGTTTACAGCGCTAACCTCAGCGACTTAACGGGCGACGTCAATAGTGATATTGAGACTGGCACATTTGGCTATCAACTAGGGCTAGGTTTCGAAGTAAAAAAACTGCTTATAGATCTTCGCTACGAAGGAGCCTTCTCCCCTTGGGCTTCTCAAATAATTGTTGATAATAGCGCTTATCAAGTCGACCTACGTACCAGTCAGCTTCTGCTCTGTATTGGTTTCGAGCTTTTCTAATTTAGTCCTCTGGACGAAGTTTAAGGGCCGTAAATTCTCCCGATAATATGCCAAGTTTTAATAGATCGAGGTATTCCTCTTTAGGTTTTACCTCGGTCATTAAATGTTCCACGCGGCTCCAAGATTTTAGTTTGTCATTAAGCTTGTAGTAGAGGTAACCCACAAGCTGGCCTTCTTCGATAACAAAAACTGCTTTCTCTCCATTTTGGCGACCGCGACCTTGAAATAATTCCTTTTCCGGAAAATTAGTGATGGTCTCCATTATGGTATCGGCTCTACTTTCGCCTTGCATACGATTAAACATCCGCAAAGCTCGCTGGGCTGCACTGAGATTGGAAACTTTAAAAATAGGTTTCTTACGGCCTGCCTTAGCTAATTCGCGACTCACAATTTTCGGCGGTTTTTCTCTTTTATCCAAGTAAAGGCCAATCTGGTATTGTTGCTCCTGAATTCTATTAAATGGTGGCTTTGAGCCTTCCAGTTCCTCTTGCTTTTTAATGCGTGCAATTAGCCAATTGCCAGTAGGCTCAACTTTTAAGCTATGACATTGGTCCTTTAAATTTATAATGCGCTCCGAGTCACCAATAAACATTCTATTAATGGCAGATTTCACATTATCGGATGCGCCGAGATAAAGCAGCTTTCCATGTCGATCATGCAAGTAATAGATCCCACGGTTATGCTTTACCGAGCGTAAAAGGTCTCTAATTTTATCCTTGTGATAATCTCCTTCTAAAATACTTTGCTCAAAAGAGTTTATACCCTTGGTTTGATCCTTATCCCTTAAAATCTCAAAAAGCTCCAAGGTAGCCCGAGCATCATGCTCCGCTCGATGCTTTGCGGGTCTAGTGAGCCCTAGTTCCTCACAGAGAGAATCTAGGCCATAACTTTTTAAACCGGGAATGAGCGACTCTGCTAAACTAATTGTATCCAAAGTGGATCGCTCAAATTGATAACCTAAGCGATCGAATTCCTGTCGGATCATGCGGTAGTCGAACTCCACATTATGACCAACAATTACGGCATCTTCAGTAATTTCAATTAGGCGTTTGGCAATTTCATGAAAACGTGGTGCCCGAATCAACATTTTCTCGGTGATACCGGTCATCTTCGACACGAAAGGCTGCACCTTACGATGAGGGTGTACTAAACTGATTAATTGATCCACAACCTCCTCACCATCATAGCGAAAGGCCGCAATCTCTATCATGGATTCCTTCCCAAAAGGCCCACCACTCGATTCGATATCAACCACACAATACATTGCAACGAAGATATTTATTCTTGTAAAATTTTTAGCCCTGAGACAGTCTTATGTACTTTCTTTGTGGTCCAATGAGAGTTCTCAAAGGTCTATACTTCCTATTACTGCTCTGTTTCGTTGCTCATAATCCTATTAATGCGCAATCGAATCTAGATGCGGTTATTGATAGCATCCGAGAAAAACGAGCTGCGAATTTCAAAAAGCATTACAGCTATAAAGCGCGAGTAAGAGAAACCTGCAAGGCATACATTCAAAATGTACCCTTTGATATATGGCCAGTTTCGGGAGTTTTAATTCCGGCTACTAAAGACTCGGGATTGGCATACTACAGCGAGGCTCTTATTGAGGCACATTATGGTAACCCTCGCTACTATTATCAGGATGTCGTAATCAAACGAGAATCTGGCAAACTACCCATCCCAAATTGGCAGCAACTCCCTTCCTACGACTTTAATTTATTGCAAGACCGAATTTACCTCAACGAAGCTTTCGACCGCGGTTTTGTAAGTCCTTTAAGCAAAGAAGGACGTACAATGTATGAGTTTAAATCTCTTCCTCTAGACTCCCAAAGAAGGGATGTAATCCGCATTTCATTCAAACCTAAAAAAGAGAAGTTCCCAGCCATGAGTGGTTTTGTAGATATCCACTTGGCGACTTCCTTGCCCTTACATGCGCATTTTAGTATTTCGGCAAATAACCAGCTGGAGCTGATGGATAGCATCTCCGTAGTACAAAACTTCACCTTCGAAAACGGACTTTATCGCGCAGTTGATCAAGAAATAGAACTCTATTTAAACCTCTTCAACTTTCGAGGCTATTACGAAGTTAAACAAGAGTTCCGGAGCTTTCGCTACCGGGAATACTGGGAAAAATCTGAATTTGGTGAGCTTGTTTACGACCAAAAAGAATCGGAGTTTAATGCCGATAGCAGCTATTGGAACAGCTGGGAACGGAGCCCGCTTGATTCTAATTACATGTCGGCCTTGCTAATTCGTGATAGCTTGAAAAATCAATTTCGATCCTTCGGCAGCAGTCGCCTAGATCCTGGTCCCTATATCTTTTACAAGAATTTTTACCGTGGTTTCACCCATCGAATGGGGAATTTCTACTGGGACCTACCACCTATATATAAAGGCTTAGGCTTTAATCCTGTGGAAGGTGCCTATTGGCGAGGCCAAACGCGCTTTGGTTATAATAGTGGCAAAAAAGAACTCAACCTCAGACTGCAAGGTCGAATAGGCACCGCTGATCAAAGATTAAAACCCTTAGCGGAAATAACCTGGCAGTCGAACACCAATTACCCCTTAAACCTTTCATTGGAAATTGGTAGCGACTATCAACAGCTAAATGAAGAAGAGCCAATTTTACCTGTACTCAATACAGTTTACAATCTAATCCTAGCCGAAAATTACATCAACCTTTACGGGAAGGATTACTTAAAGATAAAGTACCAGGGTGAGTCTATTAATGGACTGAGTTTAGGACTAAATGCCGAGTACGCTCAGCGTTTCCCCCTATTTAATAAAACTAATTTCAATTTGGTTAACCCAGATGCGATTTACAGCACCAATAATATGGGCTTCGCTCCCAACATAACCCCGGGAGGCTTTACAGCGCACCGTGCCTTTAATCTTAATTTCAGCTTTAGCTACCAATTTCAAGATCGTTACGAGCAGCGCTATAACCAGCGCTTTCAAGAGGTAATGAAAGGACGACAAAAACTAAAAGTACGGGCCCCTAAAATATACTATGATGTAAAAATGGGATTAGAAGCCTTTGATGCTGAAACCGATTTCATTTACCACAGCTTGGGTATTCAACATCAATTTAGATGGGGGAATATCGGACTCTCACAATTTGATATTAGTGGTGGACAGTTTTTACGACAAAGGAATGTTCCCTTCATCGATTACCGTCATTTCGATGGGGTGCAGATATTTTTCTTGCAACCGATAGCGGATCGTTCGGCCCGCATAAAGCAATTTAGTACCCTTCCCTATTACACCTACAGCACCACCAACAATTACCTCGAATTACATTATGAGCATAATTTCGACGGGGCTCTTCTTTCCAATTTCAATCTTAGTCGACGCTATAAAATCCACAGTTTAGTAGGGTTTAACTCTTTACACATTCAAGATGAAGCGGCTTTTATTGAAGTCTTTTTTGGCTTCGACAATATCTTCAAAATACTGAGAGTCGAATTTGCGGGGGGCATCGACAATTTCCAGCGTTTACGCCCTTCACTGCGAGTGGGCTTCGACTTCCGTTACGATTATTATAAAAGAAACCGCAGATAATTCAATTCGTTCCAACCTTTAAGATGATCAATGCATCTTAGAGAAAAATGGAATCATGAATTACCGAACTATTCCGGTCCTATTATCCTTCCTCCTTTTGGGTTCCTGTTACCCTCAGGATTGGGACTATTACTACCCCGACTCCGCTTACAAGCCAATATTAATGGAGCGCAGTCAACTCGAAAGCTCCGTTAAGCTAATCGACCCCCAAAGCATCAACAATTTTGGAAAGATCTATCGCTATGGCGACATACTTTTCATTAATGAGAAGTACGAAGGTATTCACATCATTGACAATGCGGATCCTGTAAACCCTGTGAATATTGGCTTTATCACCATTCCCGGAAATATAGATATCGCCATGAAAGATGGTTATATCTATGCCGATAATGCCGTGGACCTCATAGTTATCTCCTACGATGGTCAGAATGTACAAGTGGTAGATCGCAATCGTGATATATTCCCAGAGCTTCCATCTCCGGATGGCTATAGCAGCTCCGACCTTGATAACCGTCCAGAAAACACCATCATCGTAAAATGGAAAGAAGAATGAAAAAGTTTTTTGCCCTAAGCGCCGTACTGTGGTTATTTACCGCCTGCTCGGCCGATAGCTCCTCAGATTCTGCCAGCGGACCTTCAACAGGTCAAGGTGGAAGTTTGGCTCGATTCACTATCGCTAATGATCATCTTTTCGCGGTAAATGACAATAGCCTCAATGTTTTTGATATTTCCAATCCGGCGAACGCTATCTACCTAAGTAAGCACAGCCTTTTTACTACCGTAGAAACAATTTTCGCCCGCGATTCAAATACCATATTTATTGGTAGTACCTCGGGCATGTTTATTTACGATGTAAGTAATGCCCCAAATGTTGAACGCTTAAGTTCCTATCAACATGTAGTGGCCTGTGATCCGGTTGTGGCAAACGAAGACTATGCCTACGTAACCTTACGCAGTGAGCAAAACAGTAATTTTTGCTGGCGGAGTGTTAACCAGCTCGACATCATTGACATTCGAGATCTTAGAAATCCACAACTGGTTAGTAGCTTCCCGATGGTTAATCCTCGTGGCTTAGGGATTTATGGCGACACCCTCTTGGTTTGTGACAATGGCCTAAAAGTGCTTGATGTTTCCGATCCTCTTTCTTTAGAGCTACTTGATGTTGATGAGGACTTTGACGCCTTTGATCTCATCCCTTACGGTGATCTAATAATTGCTGTATCTGAGGATGGTCTTAGTCAATATCGCTTCCGTAATGGCAAGCTTAACCTTCTAAGTAAACTATAATGAAATACTTTGCAATTGCACTATTAAGCTTAGCACTTGGCTTTTCGGCGAATGCCCAAAGCATGGGCGCCAGTAAAGATTCGATCAAAGGTCGGCTCCCCGATTGGCAGGTAGGAATGGTGGTTACAGATGTGATAATTCCAGCGCTAACTTTAGACGGCAGCTTTAGAGTAGTTAATAATCACTACTTAGGTTTTAAACTATCCACGCCTTTTTATCAATCTTTTAATGAGGAAGATTTATATAATCGCACCAATTGGGCCTTTAAAGGAGGTGTCTACCACAAAATGTTTTTCCCCTTAAGTGAACAGGATGTACTTACCGTTCGCCATGGAGTGCGCTTTGGTGTTTCAGAATTGGAATTCGATGCCACTGCATGGGAAGAATACGATCGCTTTGGTAATACTTTTTTGGAGTATCGCGACATCAGCTTAAGCGATCAACCAATAAGTTTAGGTTACGAAGCCCTAATTGGCTGGCAGGATAATTATGAATACCTCTATTTTGAAGTTTACTTCGGGTTAGCCTATGAGTTTATCCAAAATCGCTCCGACCTACTTGCACCAGAATACAAGGGCGATTATTATGGTCTAGATTTTCACGGTCCTGGATACGAGTACGACAGTGGCATCCGTCCGGTTTTAGGTTTAGTCCTCGGATTTACCGACCCCTATTAATTGCGGGCTCCAAAAATACTGGAGCCAATACGCACCATATTAGAACCCTGCTCTATAGCGAGTTTATAATCACCGCTCATGCCCATGCTTAGCGTGTTGAAATAATCCTTGTTATAGAGTTGGGTTTTTACTTTATGATAAAAGCTATGTAGGCCTTTAAACTCGCGTTTTACTTGCTCTTGATCATCGGTAAAGGTGGCCATGCCCATTAATCCACAAACTCTAATGTTCGGATACACTTCTTCCAAATTCTTCTGGAATAAGGCCTCTGCCTCCTGATAGTCGAATCCAAACTTAGTATCCTCCTCAGCAATGTGAATTTGCACCAGGCAATCAATTATTCGATCAACCTTAGCTGCTTCTTTATTTAAAGCCTTTAAGCGCTTCTCCTTATCCATACCATGCACCATACTTACAAAATCAGCCATATACTTGATTTTGTTATCCTGCACATGGCCGATCATATGCCATTGAATATCCTTGGGAAGCGCCTCAGCCTTTTCTTGCATCTCTTGAATGCGATTCTCCCCGAAAATTCGCTGACCAGCATTATAGGCCTCGGTAATTGCTGATTGGGGTTTGGTTTTAGAAACGGCCACCAATTGCACTGAATCGGGTAAGGTGGCTTTAATTTTCTGAAGATTCTCTGCTATAGCCATGGGGCAAGTTTAAATAAAAAAGCCCCTCAACTAAAAAGTTGAAGGGCTTAAACCAAATTTTTCTCGGACTTAAGCTAAGCCATTCACATGTGAAGCTAAACTTGATTTCAAGTTTGAAGCTTTCTTTGAATGAATGATGTTTTTCTTAGCTAGTTTATCCACCATGGCATAAACTACTGGAAGACGCTCCTCAGCGGCTTTCTTGTCGGACTCAGCTCTAAGAGCGCGTACGGCGTTACGAGCAGTTTTGTACTGGTAACGGTTTAACAATCGCTTTTTCTCGTCAGAGCGAACTCTTTTTAATGCAGACTTATGATTTGCCATAACAATTTTCTTGCAGCCCCTAGGAGAATCGAACTCCTCTTTCCAGGATGAAAACCTGGCGTCCTAGCCGATAGACGAAGGGGCCTTGGGTGTCCCGTTTAAATTTGGGAGTGCAAATGTAAGGGCATTTCCCAATTCTGCAAACCCCCGTGCTAAAAAATTCAAACTTTTTTTAGCCCCAATCTTTAATCACTTGATTTACAAGTTGATTAATTTAATACGCTTTCGCGAAAATTACGCGTCCCTTGCTTGGGGCACCGCTGTAAACACATTCTCCTGCCTCCTGCTCTTGGTCTAAAGGCACACAACGAATGGTTGCTTTCGTTTCATTTTTGATTTTTTCTTCGGTTTCCTTAGTTCCATCCCAATGGGCCCAAACGAAACCTCCCGCTTCAATCTTGGCTTTAAAATCCTCCCAGCTATCAGAACGATAGCTATGCTCTTCACGGAAGCTCTTAGCTTTACTTAAAAGGTTTGTCTGAATATCCTCGAGTTTCTCTAGGATTAAATCCTCTAGGCCCTCATCCAATGAAACCACTTCTTTAGTTAAAGTATCTCGTCGGGCTAATTCTACGGTATTATTCTCCATATCCCTTGGCC
>CATMQD010000132.1 GCA_950073045.1 uncultured Flavobacteriales bacterium
GGCTCTGCCGAGAGAATCGCCTTTAAGCTTCCTAGAATTTCCGCCCGAGGCGGACAGGTTTGGTCCCGGCTCTGCAGGGATTTTCATTAAAAAAGTATCAGAAAAAACATGAATAGCATGGAAGTAGATATTGTTCAAAATGCTGATATATAGCAAATTTTTGCTTAAACCTTGTTACCCCGAGCTTGTCGAAGGGTCAATAGCAAGATAGGTCGAACAAAAAGCAATCTTACTATTCAACCAAAAACCTTCTAATTCCCAAATCTCTCCCTTCTAAACTTAGTTTTAGAAAATAGTGACCTCGACTTGCATAATTAAGGTCGATAAGATCCCTGGATCGAGCTCGCCCGGAACAATAAATTTCGCCATCTATACCTAGCACCTCATAATCAAAGTAGTGGTCTATGTTTTTATGCACGAAATAGATACTCTTTTGTCGATTGTAATAGGCGGGATAGTAAAATACTCTAAAATCATCCTCGGTCCTAGGTGCTTCTATACTTTTATCCGGTTCAATTCTCAAGATAAAAATTTCCATTTGGTTGTTGATTGTTGACTGACTAGTGGAAGCCGCTAAATAAATCACTCCTTTATCGTCACTAGCAAGAGTGTAATAAGCCATAGGACCGCTTTCTAAAGGAGCTGCATGAAAGTTTTCATTGATAATCTGTTCATCTTTAAAGCGGAAAAGACGAATATTCTCATCCCGACCCGATCTTTGAAATAGACCGATGGTAAGTACTGAGTCTGAATCCCAATACTCTAGTACATTCCAAAACTTTGCCTCAAAATTGGGAGTTTTCGGAATTCGAACTTGCCATTCTCGTCCCCTCCAGTCGGCCCTATAATCCACTCTGTAATAATTTAGGGAATCATAAACCCGGCGCTTTAGATAAGATTGGCCATTGCTGTAAGCCAAGGCAGAAAAATGACGGGAAATACTCCTGGTGAAGGGGTCAATTCGATCACCAATTGGATTAGTAAGCAAGTCTGGTGCATCTGTAACCGAATCAATTTTATGTGCCTTAGGATTGAAATGGATTTTTTTCTGATTGTAGATGAGAATTTCTTGCTCGTTTTCAACATCGTTTATCAAACTTCCAATGCCCTCCAGACTAAAGGGTAATGCAAAAGTGTCTAAATATTGAATGCGGTTATTCTCGATATCGATCCAGCAGCGAAAAAGACTATCAACCGCCACGTAGCCATCAAAATCATTATCGCAAAGGTAGTCGGCACCATAAAAAATCAGGCTATCATCTTTCCAAATTGGATTAAAGGAGGCGCTGAAATGGCGATCTAAATTTAGCCTTCTATCGGGATTATTAAAATCAATGAGCTGCAGATTCAACTGATGGAGGTCACTGCAAATCCCCACGCCACTCCGATAAATTAGACGAACATCTTTACTTAAATGCATCGTATCCTTGCGATACCTTCCATCAATTAAATCATTGTAAAAAAGCGGCCCTATGCTATCTTCTTTTATATAAAATCGGCCGAGCATGCGCATTGAGTATCGACTGGGATGATCGGGGGTTCGTACATTAAGTTCCAGCTCTAGCGTATTGGTATCAATAACACTAATAGCATTCACGTAAAGTATTGAACTAGGTAGGGTATAGGTCTTTGTTTGAGCTTTTAAAAAGCCATTAGCGGCAAGGAAGATTAGAAGTATAAAGCGAAAAGAGGCCATCACTAATTTTTTAAAAATGATTGCTGCCCCAGATAGGTCCCACCAGGCGCCCAAAGCTGCAGGTAATAAATTCCGGTACGCCAGTCGCCTAGTTGAATGCCTTGATGGGCGATAATTCTTCCTTCTTTCAGGCTACGACCAGAGGCATCGAGGATGCGGTAGTTTAAGCTTCTATTGGGGTCTTTGAAAAACAGTTTAATCCGGTTTTCATCAATAAGATAGGATATCTGAAATTCGCCGGGAGGATCTACGGTTTGAGAACGACCATTCTTATCGATATAAACTAGATAGCCATCACTCCAAGAATCCCAGCCGCTTGGGTTTTCATAATTTACTCGTCCACCCAAATAAAAGGATCCATCAGCTAGGCTTAGAATTGTCCTCGGAGAAAACTGTAAACTCCTATCAAAGGGGTAAACCACTTGCTTCTTCAATTGCCTATTTTCATAACGACTGATAATAAAAGCTGAAGAATCATTCCTACGGGCAACATATATATAAACGCCATCATCTTGATAGTGTCCACCCTTAATAGTATAGGCCGAATCCTCAAACTCTTGTGGTGTATAGTAAGCTTTTAAATCTTTAACCTCACCATCCTCCGTTTCAGTATAAGTCACCCATTTACTATCTAGGGTGTCGTAGGCCTCTCTGTAAATACCGCCATTTAAGATCATATTATGCAGATAATTGCAGCGATCAAATGCATATTGAGGTGGGAATCGATTAGAGGCGTATTTCCAAAGAGCAGTTTTATGATTGCTGAACTTTATTTCTCCAGTATCACCTTTTCTGAAATAGGCATGAAGTGAATCATTAATCAATTCAAAACGATTGCTGTCGGGATGATACCTTAAAGTGCCACTCATTTTCAAGTCCTCTGAAAAATCCAATGTATCAATATCCACTAATCTGCCATTATCCCCGTCTATATAGACCAAGATCAAGGAATCATTATGTGCAAAATCCCGACTCCTTAAATCATAAGAACGATGTAAGCCCCTCAAACCAAAAGCGGAGTCGTTTTTTATAACCACATTAAAAGCCCCAGAAAATGAGGGGGAAAAAAAGCGATCCCCCCGATTCGTATCCTTCAAATTTATGTAGCGGAAGGCAAGGGTTAAATAACTATCGAAACTACTCATCAAGACTCTTCGGGGATCCTGATAATAGTTAGAGGTGTAGTAGGCATAGGTAGCGGAGCTTGTTTGTAGGTAGGTTTCAAGATGTCCCAAACTATCACGGTCTTTATAATACAAGCCATAATAAGCGGTTCCACCATTTGGTCCAGAACCGGTATAGTAGGTGCTCGCGCCGAGGCGAAGCACATTTTCATTAATGGGCAAAACCTCATGTACCGAATAAACCCGGTTCTTTCCTACTAGCCTGGAAAATCCCTGTGAGAAGGCTAGCGAACTAATAAGCAATAAGGCCAATACTATTTTCAACTTCATCCCTAATCCTTTAAAAATGAACTTTGTCCGAGGTAAGCCCCGCCTTGCTCCCAAAGCTGCAGGTAATAAACTCCGCTACGCCAGTCGCCAAGCATTATATGCTCGGAAGCCTTAAAATCACCTTCCAAGAAAGCCCTACCCGAAGCATCAATAATTCGATATTTCAAGGACCTATCCCCTTCTAAATTAAATACCCGTAAGCTCGAAGCTTGATCATCATAAAACACAGTAAAGTCTTCATGCGCCGGTTTTACTTGGTTACCAGCAGGACCTAGGTATATATAATGCGGCTCTGACCAATCATCGTAACCCGGACTAATACCTCTTTCAATTTCACCGAGGAGTAAAAAAGAACCATCGGCAAAGCTGTGCACCGCCCAATTCTGGAAATCTGAGCCTGCTGGTAAATCATAAGTCTGCTTAAATATCAGCTGATCCCCCTCCATGCGGTATAAGTCAAAATGATCCCTCGCCTCATTGTAAAATGCATAGCTACAGGTATTTCCTTTCTGAATCTGGTAAAAGAAATTGCCATCTGCATAAGCGCGAGAAGGTGGAAAGTAGATTTCCTTTTGCACAATTTCCGATCCATTTTGCAAAGTCTCCATCACCAATAAATCGGCTCCTAAGCTATCCAATACCTCTCGGGTTTTACCCTGATGGTAATTGAGAAAAGTACGATAGTTGAGCATAAAAGAACTGTATCTGCTATCATCATATTTGGGACCTTCATAATAGGCGCCCATATCTACATAAAAAGTATCCGCTGCCCTATTCCCCCTTTTAAAATGATAATGAAGACTATCATTGATATACTCAAATTCTTGGGCATTGCTTCGCATAAGGAAAGTACCCGGACTAAGAATGGGGTTTTCAAGCAGGAAAGTATCCAGAAGATGCAGCTCCTTAGTCTTCTTCTCAATATAGGCCAGAAGGAGGGTATCGCTACCTATTCGATCCGAGCTCCATTGGTTGTAATTCTTGGTCCCAAATAAGGCAAATACCGAATCCTGCCGATGTTGCCAGTTTAGGGAAGCGCTCATCGGAACTAAAAAGGGCGCTTTATCATCCTCCTGCTCCGACTTTAAATCAATCCAAGTAGCGCCAATAAATGGATAGGTATTATCAAAGTAAAGATGGAAGCTCTGGTAATCATTAATCCTTAGATGAGGAAGCTGCACGCGCGTTTCGCTAGTAATAAACTTTACCCTTTTAAGTGGACCTAAAGAGTCGATATCTCGATAATAAATCGCTTGTAGATAGGAAGTAGTAGAATTATGGCCAGCCGGGGTATAGCGAAAAGTAAATTTCCATTGATTGGGATTAATGGAATCTACCGCAATGAGGCTTTCCACATCTGATTCATAGAAAGTACGTTCGACTATCTGTCCCCAAATTTGACTAGAAAGCAGGAAAAAGCCCAATATGCATTGTAACTTGCGCATCGTAAAAAGCAGATTAGGGCCTTAAATTACGAAAAAGCGTGAGCTTAAAGACCACAGAATCCGATAGTCGGTATCAAAATATCGATAAAATGTCGACCCTTGAAATTCTCGAGGGTATCAACCAGGAAGATCGATCGGTACCTATCGCCATTTCCCGAGTTATTCCGGCCATCGAAAAAGCGGTAGATCATATTGCGGTAAAGATGAAGTGTGGTGGTCGCCTATTTTACCTAGGTGCTGGCACTAGCGGTCGCTTAGGCGTGGTAGATGCTTCCGAGCTGCCTCCTACTTTTGGCGCTGATCCTAATTGGGTGGTAGGTTTAATTGCCGGTGGCGATACCGCCATTCGCACGGCAGTGGAAAATGCAGAGGATAATCCGGATGGTGCTTTTCAAGATCTTGCCGATTATAAGGTGGGCCCTAAAGATGTAATTCTCGGTATAGCCGCCAGCGGCACTACTCCCTATGTGGTAGGTGGACTAAAAGAAGCCCGTAGCCGCGATATCAGCACGGTGTGTATTGTTTGCAATGAGAACAGTCCCTTGGCGGATGAATCCGATTTCCCCATTGAAATTGTGGTGGGCCCAGAGTTTATTACCGGTTCTACCCGTATGAAAGCCGGTACTGCCCAAAAGCTAGTTTTAAATATGATTTCCACTTCCGTGATGGTGAAGTTAGGTCGAGTACGCGGCAACAAAATGGTCGACATGCAGCTCAACAACAACAAGCTCGTAGATCGCGGTACCCGGATGATCATGCAAGAAACTGGCGTTGATGAAAATCAAGCCGCCGCTTTACTAAAAGAGCATGGTAGTGTAAGAGCCGCGGTTGATGCGTTTGGGGGGGGGTTAGATTTGAGACGCTAGACGCTAGACGTGAGACGTGAGATTTGAGACTTTTGTGCGTGCTAGATATAGATTTCTTTGCGCATTATGGGATTTCCTCAATCTTGGAAATCCGTTTATCCTTTTTTCTGTGTTCCTTTTATTGAGACCTGAGATTTGAGACGTGAGAAGTGAGACTTTTATGCGTGCTAAATATAGACTTCCTTGCGCAATAGGGGTTCTCGTTAATCGCATAAAGGAACGCAAGGCCCGCCGCGTTTTCGCGGCGCTCACTGCGTTACAGATCTAATTCCACAAGTCTTCGCTATAGACCAAGAACAATGCACCAGCAGTATCAAGTCTAACAGGGAGCACAGCGACCGATCTAGCGTCTAACATCTAAAAGTGAGTGAAACGAACGGTCTTCTACTAAAAGCGAGCCTTGCGAGCGTACTAAATACTAACAGTGAACAAAGTGAACGTACTAAAAACTAACCCGCTACTCATCCCTCAATATCCTTGCTGGATTTTCATTGGCCAAACGATAAACGTGATAAAGCATCGCTAATATGGTTACGCCCGCAATCAATATCAGCGAAAGCGCAAAACTTAACCAGGGCAAACTTATGCGGTAAGAGAACTCTTCCAACCAGGAGTTGATGCCCCATCCCGCCAAGGGTAAAGCTATGATACTGGCGATACCAATTAATACCGCGAATTCTCGTCCAATTAAAAAGGCCAGATCCTTTAATTCGGCGCCCAGAATTTTACGTACGCTAAATTCCTTCAACCTTTGTTCTACCGTGTAGGAGGTTAGTGCAAACAATCCTAAGCCAGCAATTAAAATGCTGATTACCGCGAAATAACCGAAGATCTGCAATAAGGTCCGCTCGCGCTCATATTGATTCTGAATGCGTTCATCTAAAAAGGTGTATTCCAATGGATGGTTACCTGCAAAATCTTTCCATTCACTTTCCAGTAAATCCAGGCCACTGCGCACCTCTCCCCCAGCCAGTTTTAAACTAAAAAGCAGAGAGAAATTAGGATTATAGAGCACCACCAAGGGCTCCATCGGATTATGCAAAGAAGAAAAGTGGAAATCCTTTATCACTCCAACCACTTCGCCATCACTATAAGCCTGACCATTATCTTGCAAACCCCACTGCATACGCTTACCAATGGGGTCTTCCCAACCAAAGCTTTCGGCAGCGGTTTCATTAATTATAAAGGCTTGGCGAACATCGCTCTGAATATCACTTGAGAACAAACGACCCTGTACCAACTCTAAACCTAGAATATCAAAAAAGTCTTCATCCGCTCCCATAAATTTAATGCTGCGGTCTTTCATCTCCGCCTCCTGCTCTATACGGAACATAAGCTCGCCCACATTATTTCCTGGAATAGCGCCAGAACCCGTTACGCCCAGCCCCTCACTCTTGCTTAACAAGCGATCTTTAAAGGCATCTAAATGATTGAAAACTGCGGTATCCTGCGGAATATTCACCACTACCACTTGGTCCTGATCAAAGCCTAAATCCTTGTCCTGTAAAAAGCGCATCTGCGACTGAATAGCCAAGGTGCCAATAATCATTAAAATGGAAAAAGCTAATTGCACCACCATCAATATCCGGCGTAAGCCGCCATAACGACCAATCTTTGGCAAGATGCCCCTTAAAACTCGGGAACTCTGAAAACGACTGAGCACCATGGCTGGATATAATCCAGATAAAAGGGCAGTTATCAAGAGAATCGCTAGAAGGGTAAGTAGCATCTGCGGTTCAAAGAGATCCACAAAGTCAAAATGCTTTCCGGTAATCTCGTTAAACTTCGATAAAAGGACTTCAATTAAACCTGCGCCAATGATTAACGCAAATAGCACTACCAAAACGTTCTCCCCTAAAAACTGAAATTGCAGCTGACCACGACTAGCGCCTAAAGCCTTACGTACTCCAACTTCCTTAGCTCGTTTAATACTCTGACTTAAAGCTAAATTGATGTAATTGATTGTCGCGATAATTAGAATAAACACCGCCAACAAAGCAAAAATATAGAGGTAAGTGAGGTTCCCCTTTGGCGTATCGTACTCTCGACTATTATCGAAGTGCAGTCCCTCTAAGGGTTGCAAAGCAAAATCCGCGGTACTTCCCCCTCCGAAAGTGGCCACAAAAGGCTCAATAATGCGCTCCGTGAAATCGGCTAGCTTATCTTCAAAATCGAGCTCCGCTACCGGCTGATTAAACAACAAATAAGTCTGACACACCAATCTAAACCAGTCGCCATTAAAAACTTGCTGACTTTGCTGAGGCAGTGTACTCATCGAAGTAAAAGCCTGATAATCGATATCACTGGGCTTATCCCCATTTTCAACAATACCACTAACGGTAAACTGACTAGTACCAATAAACATTTGCTTGCCCATTGCTTCTACTGGAGAACCAAAAAACTTAGTAGCTAAAGCCTCACTTAAAACCACCAAATTTGGACCGGCAAGTGCCTCTTTTGGATCGCCTTGTAAAAGTTTAAAATCGAACACTTCAAAAAGGGTGCTATCTGCTCTTAGGAAGCGATCTTCCCTAAAAATCTGATCTTCGACTTTAATAGTCATTGCGCCACCCATTTGCATGATGCGCACAAAGTTCACCACCTCGGGATAGTCCTCAACGAATCTTGGCCCTACTGGAAAGCTGGTTACAGCTGCCTTAATTTCACCGCTATGGTCGATGCGCTCTACAATTCGGGCGATATTCTCCTTCTTGGAATGAAACTGATCATAATCGAGCTCATCCTGAATGTAAAAGGCAATTAATACCGCACTGGCCATTCCTACCGATAAGCCCAAAATGCTAATTAAGGAATTGGCTTTACCGGCTACCAGATGGCGCCAGCTTACTTTTAAATAGTTAAGGATCATCATGATTGCACTTCTTCAATACGGTTTTCCACTTCGCCGATCACCTTTCCGTCGAACAGTCGGATAGTACGTTGCGAATAAGCGGCATCGTGGGCCGAGTGCGTTACCATTACAATGGTGGTTCCTCCGCGGTTTAAGTCACTTAATAGATTCATTACCTCATCACCATGCACGGAATCTAAATTCCCGGTTGGCTCATCGGCAAAAATCACCGAAGGTTCGCCTACCGTGGCACGAGCAACTGCTACTCTCTGTTGCTGACCACCACTAAGCTGCTGTGGAAAATGGGAAGCACGATGATCGATCCCCATTCTCTCTAAAATCTTTTGCACTTGCGCTTTTCGGGCAGATGCGCTTAATCCTTGATATAAAAGTGGAAGCTCCACATTTTCGAATACGCTTAGCTCATCAATTAGATTAAAGCTCTGGAAAACGAATCCCACTTTAGATTTACGAAGACGGGCTCTTTGCTTTTCTTTAAGCTTCGCGATATTCTGACCTTCGAAGAAATAATCTCCCGCCGAGGGTTGATCTAGCATCCCTAAAATATTAAGAAGGGTAGATTTACCGCAGCCCGAGGGGCCCATAATGGAGATGAATTCCCCTTTTTTAATCTCTAGATCAACGGCATTTAAAGCCAGGGTTTCCATGGTATCCGTGCGGTAGGCCATTTCTAGGCCTGCGGTTTTAATGATTATCTCACTCATCGTCTTCCTTTTTAAGTTCTAGTTCTTCGTACTCTTTAAAATTCTCGTAGCTGGAGCTAATGATTCGCTCTCCTGGCTCAAGGCCAGATAGTACTTCTATAAAATCTGGATTTTGTCTTCCTAAATTCACTTCTCGCCTAAAGGCCCGGCTTCCTGATTTATTTAAAACATAAACCCATTTACCACCGGTACTGCTAAAAAATGCTCCTCGAGGCACCAATACCGCATCCGCACTTTCGCTAAGGGCCAAACGAATGCTCACCCCTTGCCC
>CATMQD010000133.1 GCA_950073045.1 uncultured Flavobacteriales bacterium
TTCAAGTTCTTCAAGGTATTTCAAAGCACTTTCGCTAAAACGCTCTTACGAGAATTAAAGTTTACGCGCGACTATATTCAATTACAGCAAGAGCGTTTTAGCGAAAGTGCTTTGAAATACCTTGAAGAACTTGAAGATCTCGAATCTTATCAGGTTCCACCGCTAGCGCTACAATTGCTTGTAGAAAATGCCTTAAAGCATAATCGATGCAGCGACAAGGAGCCTTTGGTTTTAGAACTTATTCAAAATAAAAACTCCTTGATGGTCCGAAATACTCTGCAAAAGCGCTCGGTAGAATCTGAACACTTGGGAATTGGTTTATCCAATTTAGTGCGGCGTTATGAGCTCTTAAAGCAGGATAATCCGAAGGTGAGTGAAAATTCAGATCACTTTAGTGTAAGCATCCCCTTAATTCCTTCTACATGAAAGTATTGATAATAGAAGATGAAATTCCTGCAGCTCGACAGTTAGAGCGTCTCTTAAGTAGGAGTAATCACTTTGATGGAAAAGTAGAAGGGCCTATTGCTAGTATATCTGATGCCCTTGAACATTTTAAGGAGAACCAAGATTACGACTTAATCTTTATGGACATCCATTTATCGGATGGCCCCAGTTTTGAAATCTTTAAAGCAATTGAGCTAAAGCCTCCGATTGTTTTTTGTACCGCTTATGACCAATATGCCCTAGAAGCTTTTAAACAGAATAGCATCGACTATTTATTAAAGCCAGTAGAGCCAGAAGATTTGGATCGTGCTCTTGAAAAGTATGAAAGCCTTTACAGTAAAAGCGACTCGAACTCCATTTCAACCGATACTTTGTTAAAAGCTTTGCAGAAGAATAAAGAAGAGGATGGATTAAAAAAGCGCTTTTTATTAAAGCTAGGCGACCGGATGATTACCAAGCAAATAGATGAAGTAAATTGCTTTTTTTCAGCCGATAAGGCTAGCTTTCTATTAGATAAAAACGGGAGGTCCTATCCCTTAGAATACAGTTTAGATCAACTTGAAACGATGACCAACAGGCAGGAATTCTTCCGTATTAATCGAAAGTACCTTATTCGCCTCGAAGCTATTGAAGATATGAGAAGCTATTCCGGAAGTCGTATCAAACTGAAGATCAAAGGCTCGGATGATGATGACATCCTGGTAAGTCGTGATAAAACCAGTGATTTTAAACTTTGGTTAGACCAGTAGCTTTTCGATAGCTTTGCAGGCATTTTTATGATGGACCTGCAGATTTTCACATTAAGTAATGGCATTCGAGTGGTGCACCGCGAAATTGATCGTCCGGTAGCCCATTTTGGAATTTTAGTTGGCGCAGGTTCACGCGATGAACTTGAGGACGAACAGGGTCTTGCTCACTTTATTGAGCATTGTTTGTTTAAAGGAACCCAGAAGCGCAAAGCCTACCATATTCTTAGTCGAATGGAAGATGTGGGTGGCGAATTGAATGCTTTTACCAGTAAAGAAGAAACGGTAATCCACAGTAGCTTCCTTAGCCCTGATTACCCTCGTGCTATTGAGCTAATATGTGATATTACCTTCCGTAGTATTTTCCCACCTAAGGAGTGTGAAAAGGAAAAAGAGGTGATTATTGATGAAATTCATTCCTATAAGGACAATCCTTCGGAGAGCATTTTTGATGACTTTGAAGAGTTGATTTTCCCTGAGCATGGATTAGGCAGAAATATTTTAGGCACCATCGATAGTGTAAAGTCGATGCGGGTGGATCAAATTAAAACCTTCTTAGCTCGCAACTACAGTCCAGACCGCATGGTTTTCAGCTCAGTAGGCAAAATTAAAGCCAACAAACTCGAGCGTTTACTAGAAAAGGAAATCGCCCATGTAAGGCTTAGTAAAGGTATTGAACGCACCTTAGTTCCGGCCCCACAATTTAAACCCATTAAGGAGGAGCAAACTCGAAGTGGTTACCAAACTCATGTGGTGATGGGCACGAGAGCTTATGAAGCTCGGCATGATTTAATGCGGCCTTTAGCCCTGCTAAATAACATTCTCGGCGGACCAGGAATGAATTCCCGTTTAAACCTTAACATCCGCGAGCGTTATGGCTTCACCTATCATTTGGAATCCTTTTACCATCCTTATTTAGATACTGGTCTTTTTGGAATTTACTTAGGCACTGACCCCGGTACTGCGGATCGCACGATAAATTTGGTTGAGAAGGAATTGAAAAAACTGAGAGAGACCAAATTGGGGGTTCTACAATTATCGAAAGCGAAAAAGCAAATTCTTGGTCAGTTTGCCATGGCCCAAGAAAACAATGGAGCTTTAATGCTCTCTTTTGGTAAGTCCCTTCTTTTCCACGATCAGATTGAAAGTTTTGATGAGATTGTACGCGATGTAGAAAAGATGAAGGCCGAAACTTTAATCG
Organism: uncultured Flavobacteriales bacterium; assembly: GCA_950073045.1. Classification (GTDB taxonomy): domain Bacteria; phylum Bacteroidota; class Bacteroidia; order Flavobacteriales; family Schleiferiaceae; genus Croceimicrobium. The sequence continues at coordinate 2,392 of CATMQD010000133.1, forward strand.
AAGTGGCCAATGAAGTATTTAGACCGGATATTTTCAGCAGTCTAATTTATCGAAACAGTCAGCCTTAAGGCATTTTTTCATTTTCTTTGAAGACATGTCCTCAGGGAAATCTGTAAAAAACAATAGCACTGGTTTCGGAACCTTCGCTGGAGTATTCACACCTAGCATTCTCACCATCCTTGGGGTAATTATGTACCTCCGCTTTGGCTGGGTTTTAGGTCAGGTAGGCTTGGTAGGAACTTTGGTAATTGTTACTCTTTCTACAAGTATTACATTTTTAACCGCTCTTTCAATTGCTTCTATTGCTACCGATCAAAATGTAAGAACAGGTGGCGCTTACTATATGATTAGTCGCTCCTTGGGGATTGAAACTGGAGGTGCGATAGGAATCCCATTATTTCTAGCCCAAGCTCTTTCCATTGCCTTGTACACCATAGGCTTTGCCGAGAGCTTACATCAGGTATTTCCCCAAATTGATATGAAATGGGCCGGTATGATTACCACTCTATTAGTGGGAGGCTTGGCATTGTACTCCGCAAAAATTGCGATTCGCAGTCAGTTTTTTATCATGGCCGCAATTGCCCTTTCCCTCCTCTCCTTAATTTTTGGCAGTCCTGCTGAAGAAGCTGATTTAGGCGTTTGGACGGGGAGCGGAGAATCGAGCTTCTGGACCGTCTTCGCTGTATTTTTCCCGGCGGTTACCGGAATAATGGCTGGGGTAAATATGTCGGGCGACCTAAAAAATGCCAAGGAATCAATCCCAAAAGGGACCTTTCTAGCAATTGGAGTAGGTTACCTTATTTACATGACTTTACCGATTCTGCTCGCAAACAGGGCCAGTGCGGAAAGTTTAATTTCTGACCCCTTAGTTATGCGTAGGATTTCCTTTTGGGGAAATGCCATATTGCTCGGGGTTTGGGGTGCCACCCTAAGCAGTGCCATCGGTAGCATTTTAGGCGCCCCGCGGGTACTACAGGCCTTGGCTAGAGACAGGGTACTACCTTCTTCCTTAAGATGGTTAGGCAAAGGAAAAGGGGAAGATGACAACCCTAGGGCAGGTACAATATTCACCATCGCTTTAGCCTTGATTGCCGTGTATTTTGGAAATTTAAACTTAGTAGCACCGGTGCTTTCCATGTTTTTCCTAACCCCCTATGGAGTATTAAATATATCCGCCACTTTAGAAAAGGTGCTCGGGAGCCCTTCCTTTAGACCAACCTTTAAAGTACATTGGTTTTTCTCTTTTTTAGGAGCCATTGCTTGTGTTGCAGTAATGCTACTTATTAATGCTGCAGCTACTGCGATAGCCATAATATTTATGATTTTACTTTTCTTCTGGCTTCAAAGGCGAGAATTAAAAACTACCTGGGGGGATGTAAGACAAGGTTTATGGATGGCAATAGGACGCAGTGCATTATTGAGAATTCGGCGGACCGCGGACCCTAAAAACTGGCGACCTCATATTTTAGTGCTCTCTGGCGCACCCACTAAGCGTTGGCATTTAGTGGAACTAGGCCATGACTTGAGTCAGAATCGGAGTTTGATGACCGTGGCAACTGCCATTAGCAAGATGGACCTCCCCATTGAGCGCCAATTAAAAATGGAAGCTAATGTGCGGGATTATCTTTTACAAAAGGGGATAAATAGCTTAGTTCGAGTTTACTATACCCGAAAGGTTTTAGAAGGCACCAAGAGCATGATTAGTACTTATGGATTAGGGCAAATTACCCCAAATACTGTACTCATGGGTGCTTCCGAAAACCCCGACAATTTAAGTGACTATTGCCGGTTAATAGAGCATTGCTATGCCCTGCGAAAAAACATTCTTATTGCGAGAAATGCCGATGCCTTTGAAAAGCACCGATACCGTAGAATTGATATTTGGTGGGGTGGATTAAAGGCCAATGGCGGATTAATGATTGTGTTGGCTCATTTGCTTCAACGCAGTTTAAACTGGAAGGGCTCGGTGGTTAATGTTAAAATGCTTTCTAGAAGCGAGCAGGCGAGTGCAGGCGCCAGTGACAATCTTTCTAAGCTTTTACAAGAAATGCGAGTAGATCACAATGAAAAGGTGATTTACGAACCGGAACAAGACTTTTATGAAGTATTAGAACAGAATTCTGCTGGGGCAGATTTGATTATGCTTGGCATGGCCATCCCAGGAGAAGGCTTCGATTATCAAAGCTACTATCAGAATTTACATGCTAAAACAAAAAACCTCCCGAGTACCTTGTTTGTGTTGGCATCTCAGGAGGTTCAATTTGGTGAAGTTCTAAGCTAAGTACTAGCGGTCGCTGTACATTTCGCTATAGTATTTCTGGTAATCGCCAGAGGTTACATTATTAAGCCACTCTTCATTTGCTAAATACCAGTCAATAGTTTCGGCTAATCCTTCTTCGAAGGTTACCGAAGGTTTCCAGCCTAATTCTTTATTAATCTTGGAGGCATCGATCGCATAACGACGATCATGTCCCGGACGATCTTTTACATAGGTAATCAACTTTTCGGAAGTACCTGGTTCACGACCTAGTTTCTCATCCATTTGCTTACAAAGCACTTGAATAAGCTCAATGTTTTGCCACTCATTAAATCCTCCAATGTTGTAAGTCTCTTTGTTTTTACCCTCATGGTAAACCAGGTCTATGGCAATGGCGTGATCTACTACATATAACCAATCACGAGTATACTTACCATCACCATAAACAGGTAAAGGCTTATTGTTTCGTACGTTATGGATAAAGAGTGGAATTAACTTCTCTGGAAACTGGAAAGAGCCATAATTATTAGAGCAGTTGGTAACTACATAGGGCATCCCATAAGTTTCACCATAGGCTCTTACAAAGTGATCCGAGCTAGCTTTTGATGCAGAATATGGTGAGTTAGGATCATAAGCCGTTGTTTCTTCAAACAAACCTTCAGCACCTAAGGTACCATAAACTTCGTCGGTACTGATGTGGTAAAAACGCTTGCCTTCAAAATTATCCTTCCAGGTATCCCTAAATGCATTAAGAAGATTTACCGTTCCAATCACATTTGTGCGAACGAAGGAAAGTGGGTCTGTAATACTTCGATCTACATGGCTTTCGGCTGCTAGGTGAAGTACACCCTCAAATTTATGTTCCGCGAATAGAGCATTTATAGCCTCACCATCCACAATGTCCATACGAACGAAGTGGTAATTCGGTTTATTTTCTATATCCTTTAAATTCTCTAGGTTACCAGCGTAGGTAAGGGCATCAAGATTATAGATCTCATAATCCGAATATTTATTTACAAATAATCGTACTACATGAGAACCGATAAATCCTGCTCCTCCGGTGATTAAGATTTTTTTAGCCATCGCTAATTTATTTTTCGAATTTTCTTCTCCCAGCGCCAGGCATCCACCATAGCGTCATCAAGGGTTTTCTCTGATTTCCATCCTAAAACCTGATTGGCTTTGGTAGTATCGGCATAAGCCGCAGTAACATCGCCATGGCGGCGTTCTACTATTTTGTAGTTAAGCTTAGAATTAGAAACTTTCTCAAAGGATTGAATTACTTCTAAAACTGTAGAACCCTTTCCTGTTCCAAGATTAAATACTTCATAGTTTCCTTGATTTTGTCCTTTCAACAAACGATCAAGGGCCACAACATGTGCTTTTGCTACATCCACAACATGAATATAATCCCGTTCATTAGTTCCATCACGAGTTTCGTAATCGTCACCAAAAACGGCCAATTGCTCGCGCACACCTGCCGCAGTTTGGGTTACGTAAGGAACCAAATTCAAAGGAACTCCTAATGGTGATTCACCAATTTCGGCACTAGGATGGGCGCCGATTGGATTAAAGTAACGTAGGGAAATTGAATTGAAACCATGGGCTTCAATAGCATCCTTAATTACTTCTTCGCCAATTTGCTTGGTATTACCATAAGGCGATATAGCGGCCTTTACAGGGCTGTTCTCGGTAATCGGTAATTCATCAGCTTCACCATAAACAGTACAGCTACTACTAAAGATTAACTTATCAATTTGAAGATCCCTCATTTCTTGGAGGATGTACACCAAAGAACCTAGATTATTTTCATAGTATTCCAGTGGTTTCTGTACAGATTCACCAACTGCCTTAAAAGCCGCAAAATGGATGATTCCTTCTAAAGTGGTATAGCGACTAAAGAAATCTCGAACTTCGGCTTTAACCTTAAGATCGACTCTTTCGAAAGTGGGTCGCTTTCCGCTAATCTTTTCAATTCCATCCAGTACTGAGGCGGTGGAATTACTCAGATTATCAACGATTATTGGTTCGTGGCCTGCTTGGATAAGCTCTACTACGGTATGCGAGCCAATAAAGCCGAGGCCTCCTGTTACAAGGATCTGTGCCATTTTAATTATTTACGCACGTATTCTTTAAAATCTTTATGCTCTTTCTTGTAGAGTTCTGCTTCCGGTAAAGATTTGAAATACTCATAAGTGATTTTTAAACCTTCCGAACGACTAACCTTAGGTTCCCATCCCAAAATCTCTTGGGCTTTGGTAATATTTGGGCGTCTTTGGGTAGGGTCATCTTTAGGCAAATCTTTATAAATTACCTTTTGATCGGTACCCGTAAGTTTTATAATTTCTTCTGCAAATTCACCTATGGTGATTTCATCTGGGTTGCCGATGTTTACTGGGTGAGGATAATCGCTCATTAATAAGCGATAAATGCCCTCCACTAAATCATCTACATAGCAGAAAGAGCGGGTTTGAGAGCCATCACCAAATACGGTTAAATCCTCACCTCGCAGTGCCTGACCAATAAAGGCTGGCAATACACGACCATCGTTTAAACGCATCCGAGGGCCATAAGTGTTAAAGATCCTTACAATGCGAGTTTCCAAACCGTGATAGGTGTGATAAGCCATGGTCATCGCCTCTTGGAATCGTTTAGCTTCATCGTATACACCTCGTGGGCCAACCGGATTCACATGTCCCCAATAATCTTCTGTTTGTGGATGTACTTGTGGATCTCCATAAACTTCTGAAGTGGAAGCAATGATTAGGCGAGCCTTTTTCGCCATTGCTAAACCTAAACAGTTATGAATCCCTAAAGAGCCAACTTTTAGAGTTTGGATCGGAATTTTCAAATAATCGATAGGACTTGCAGGAGAGGCAAAATGCAGGATATAATCCAGTTCACCAGGAACGTGAATAAACTTAGAAACGTCGTGGTGGTAAAACTCGAAGTTCTCAAGTTTAAATAGGTGTTCAATATTCTTAAGGTCCCCAGTGATCAAGTTATCCATGCCAATAACATGAAAACCCTCTTTAATAAAACGATCACAAAGGTGTGAGCCCAAGAAGCCGGCTGCACCAGTAATAAGTACCCTTTTCATAGATCTCTTGATTATGATTTAACTCCGATACAATGGTATTCGAAGCCTAACTCCGCCATGCGTTGGATTTCAAAAATATTTCTCCCGTCAAATACTAATGGGTTTTTCAAGGCTGCTTTAATGTCCTCAAAATCTGGAACCCGGAATTCGCTCCATTCGGTTACAACTAAAAGGGCATCCGCATCTTTAATGGCTTCATACTCATCCTTTGCATAAGTAATACGATCGCCTAAGTCGCGCTTAGCCTCTTCCATTGCTACTGGATCGTAAGCCGAAACTGTTGCTCCTTTTGCCAACAATTTATCTATGATAACCACAGATGGCGCTTCACGCATATCATCGGTATTAGGCTTAAAGGATAGACCCCAAACGGCAAAATGCTTTCCCTTAAGGTCGCCATTAAAGCGCTTCATAACCTTATTAAAGAGCACCGATTTTTGATCCTCATTTACATCTTCTACAGATTGAAGGATGCGCATTTCATAACCGTTTTCACGGGCAGTGCGCACTAATGCCTTTACATCCTTAGGGAAGCAGCTACCACCGTAACCAATACCTGGATAAATAAATTTATTACCAATTCGAGGGTCAGAACCAATACCGCGACGAACTAAGTTTACGTCGGCACCCATAATCTCGCAAAGGTTAGCCACATCATTCATGAAAGAAATCTTGGTAGCTAACATTGCGTTTGCAGCATATTTTGTCATTTCAGCATCACGCACCCCCATTACGATCATTTTGTCGTGATTGCGGGAGAACGGCGCATAAAGCTCACGCATTACAACTTCAGCCTTTTCTGAATCTGTACCAATAACGATACGGTCAGGCTTCATGAAGTCATTAATAGCTGCACCTTCTTTTAAAAACTCTGGATTAGATACAACATCAAAATCTAAATCTGCACCACGAGCCTCTAAAGAAGCTTTAATTTGAGCTGAAACTTTGTCAGCAATACCTACAGGAACTGTACTCTTATCAACTACAACAAGATAGTCTTCCATTACTTCGCCAATTTGCTTAGCAACGCCAAGTACATATTTTAAATCAGCAGAGCCATCTTCATTTGGTGGAGTACCAACAGCGATAAATGCCACGTCACAACCTTTTAACGCTTCTTGAAGATTGTCTGTAAAAGTCATGAAGCCCATTTTCTGAGCCTGATGCACAATACCTTCAAGACCAGGCTCATAAATTGGAATCTCACCAGCACGAAGGCGCGTTAATTTGGACTGATCAACATCAACACAAGTTACGTGGTTCCCCATGTCTGCAAAACAGGCACCTGTAACTAAACCAACGTAGCCACTTCCAATAACAGTAATTTTCACCGAAACATCTCCACAAATAAGGCTTCTACTAACCGAGTCCATCATTAAACTCAATTAAAACAACCTAAGCTTTTATTAATACTTGAATCAGGACGAGCCTAATTTAATTTTTTATGCAACTTGCAGCTTCTTGAAAAACACAAG